>NZ_JABWRG010000116.1:0-15066 GCF_014268825.1 Pseudomonas sp. SWRI51
CGCTCGCCACGACTCTCTATCATTTCCTGCAGGATTGGGTCCAACCAGCAATGTTGCGGTTGAGCACGGCCTGCGTGAGCTGGCGATAGCCTGCGATGGGCTGCAAAGCAGCCCCCCCTTCATCACTCCACCGCGCTGTCCGGGAACTGGTCCTGCACGTATTTGATCTCGGTGCGCCCGTGGGCTGCCGGCAGGCCGTCGTCGCCCAGGTTGACGAACACCATCTTGTCGACGGTCAGGATGCTCTTGCGGGTGATCTTGTTGCGCACTTCGCACTTCAGGGTGATCGAGGTGCGGCCAAACTCGGTGGCGGTGATACCCAGCTCGATGATGTCGCCCTGGCGCGAGGCGCTGACGAAGTTGATTTCGGAAATGTACTTGGTCACCACACGCTGGTTGCCCAGCTGGACGATGGCGTAGATCGCCGCTTCTTCGTCGATCCAGCGCAGCAGGCTGCCACCGAACAAGGTGCCGTTGGGGTTGAGGTCTTCGGGCTTTACCCATTTGCGGGTGTGAAAGTTCATTGGTACTCCTGACCTGCGGTTTGACGTGCAGCCATGATGGCAGACCGGCGGGTCACTGATCCATTGAGGATCGACTATCGTCTCGATAAATCGACAGAAAGCCTTTGGTCTGTCACACAGCCGCGGCTATAATCCTTGCCGTTTCACAGGGTCGCCCACTGCGGTGCCCCTCCCGCCACCCGTCCGAGGGGCGCTGCAGCAGGTTCGTCCTGTCAGGCTCGGTCGGGGCGTTGTCCGCCACGCGGACGCTCAACGCACAACGGCGCCCATTCGCACATTACGAATGGAGGCTCTTCATGAGCGCTGTAAACACGCCTGTTGGTTTTACCGATTACAAAGTCGCTGACATCTCCCTGGCCGCCTGGGGTCGTCGCGAAACCATCATCGCCGAATCGGAAATGCCTGCCCTGATGGGTCTGCGCCGCAAGTACCTCACTGAGCAACCGCTCAAGGGCGCGAAGATCCTCGGCTGCATCCACATGACCATCCAGACCGCCGTGCTGATCGAAACCCTGGTAGCCCTGGGCGCCGAAGTTCGCTGGTCGTCGTGCAACATCTTCTCCACCCAGGACCAGGCCGCCGCCTCCATCGCTGCCGCCGGTATTCCTGTGTTCGCCTGGAAAGGCGAAACCGAAGAAGAGTACGAGTGGTGCCTGGAGCAGACCATCCTCAAGGATGGTCAGCCATGGGACGCCAACATGATCCTCGACGACGGCGGCGACCTGACCGAACTGCTGCACAAGAAATACCCTGCCGTTCTGGAGCGCGTCCACGGCGTCACCGAAGAAACCACCACCGGTGTCCACCGTCTGCTCGACATGCTGGCCAAAGGCGAGCTGAAAGTCCCGGCGATCAACGTCAACGACTCGGTCACCAAGAGCAAGAACGACAACAAGTACGGCTGCCGTCACAGCCTGAACGACGCCATCAAGCGCGGTACTGACCACCTGCTGTCGGGCAAACAAGCCCTGGTGATCGGCTACGGTGACGTGGGCAAGGGCTCGGCCCAGTCGCTGCGTCAGGAAGGCATGATCGTCAAGGTCACCGAAGTTGACCCAATCTGCGCCATGCAGGCCTGCATGGACGGCTTCGAGCTGGTCTCGCCGTTCATCGACGGTATCAACGACGGCACCGAAGCCAGCATCGACAAGGCCCTGCTGGGCAAGATCGACCTGATCGTCACCACCACCGGTAACGTCAACGTCTGCGACGCCAACATGCTCAAGGCCCTGAAGAAGCGCGCCGTGGTGTGTAACATCGGCCACTTCGACAACGAAATCGACACCGCCTTCATGCGCAAGAACTGGGCATGGGAAGAGGTCAAGCCGCAGGTACACAAGATCCACCGTACCGGCCCTGGCGCTTTCGACGCACAGAACGACGACTACCTGATCCTGCTGGCCGAAGGCCGCCTGGTGAACCTGGGCAACGCCACTGGCCACCCAAGCCGCATCATGGACGGTTCGTTCGCCAACCAGGTACTGGCGCAGATCTTCCTGTTCGAGCAGAAGTACGCCGACCTGTCGGCCGAGAAGAAAGCCGAGCGTCTGACCGTTGAAGTGCTCCCCAAGAAGCTCGACGAAGAAGTGGCCCTGGAGATGGTCCGCGGCTTCGGCGGCGTGGTCACCAAACTGACCCAGCAGCAAGCCGACTACATCGGCGTGACCGTCGAAGGCCCGTTCAAGCCGCACGCCTACCGCTACTGATCAGCGGCAAGCTTTGAGCTGCTAGCTGCAAGTAACGGCAGTCTGCGTACTCGCCGCTTGCAGCTTGGGCAGCCACGATCTTGAACGATGCCAAGCCAGATCGGCCTTCACCGATCTGGCTTTTACTTGCAGCTTGTAGCTAGCCACTTGCTGCTCGAGGAAAGAGTGATGTCACAAGAACGCCGCTATAGCTTCGAATTCTTCCCGACCAAGACCGACGCCGGCCACGAGAAACTGATGGGCGTTGCCCGCCAGCTGGCCAGCTACAACCCGGATTTCTTCTCCTGCACCTACGGTGCCGGGGGCTCGACCCGCGACCGCACCCTGAACACCGTGCTGCAGCTTGAGCACGAAGTGAAGGTGCCGGCCGCACCGCACCTGTCCTGCGTCGGCGACAGCAAGGATGACCTGCGCAGCCTGCTGGCCGAATACCAGGCCGCTGGCATCAAGCGCATCGTCGCCCTGCGCGGTGACCTGCCGTCGGGCATGGGCATGGCCAGCGGTGAGCTGCGCTACGCCAGCGACCTGGTCGAGTTCATCCGCCAGGAGACCGGCGACCACTTCCACCTGGAAGTCGCCGCCTACCCTGAGATGCACCCGCAGGCGCGCAACTTCGAGGACGACCTGGCCAACTTTGTGCACAAGGTCAAGGCCGGTGCCGACAGCGCCATCACCCAGTACTTCTTCAACGCCGACAGCTACTTCTACTTCGTCGAGCGTGCGCAGAAGCTGGGCGTCGACATCCCCGTGGTGCCAGGCATCATGCCGATCACCAACTACAGCAAGCTGGCCCGCTTCTCCGATGCCTGCGGCGCCGAGATTCCACGCTGGATCCGCAAGCAGCTCGAAGCCTACGGCGACGACACCGCCAGCATCCAGGCCTTCGGTGAAGAAGTCATCAGCCACATGTGCGAACAACTGCTGCAAGGCGGCGCACCGGGGCTGCACTTCTACACCCTGAACCAGGCCGAGCCGAGCCTGGCGATCTGGAACAACCTGAAGCTGCCACGCTGAAGGTGGCGGGCAAGGCCTTGGCAGCGTTCAAGGCCTGGCCCGTGGCAGTTCACTGGTGATTGCTGCCCGCCCAGCGTACTCTCGCCCCATGCGCACGTTCCTGCTCCCTCTTCTGCTGCTGCTTGCCAGCCTGAGCCCCTTGGCCCAGGCCGAACGCCTGCGCATCGTCAGTGACGAATGGGCGCCGTATTTCTACCAGGAAGACGGCGAGTTCAAGGGCGTCGACTACGACGTTGTCAGCGAAGTGTTCACTCGGCTGGGTGTTCAGGTGGACTGGGAACTGATGCCCTGGAAGCGCTGCCTGGCGATGGTGCATGACGGCCAGGTGGACGGCGTGCTGGATATTTTCAAGATGCCGGGCCGCGATGGTTACCTGATCTACCCCAACGAGCCGCTCTCGCAGGTCGAGTTCGTGCTGTACCAGGCCAGCGCCCGCCCGCACCGCATCGAGCATATCGACGACCTGGCGGGGCTTACGGTTGGCACATCACCGGGCTACACCTACGGTGGCGCGTTCAGCGACTCACCGCTGTTTCGCCGCGAACCTGCGCCTACGCAGCAGGCCAATTTCGGCAAACTGGCGCTCGGGCGCATCGATTTACTGCTGACAGACCGCCGCGTGGGGCGTTTTTTGCGTCGGCAAATGGCGCTTGAACAACGCGTCGAAGAATTGCCACTGGTGATCAATCAGCAGCCGCAATTCCTCGCGCTGGCCCGAAAACCGGGGCGCGAGGCCTTGGCGACGGCGTTTTCCGAGGAGTTGCAGCGGTTTCGCCGGGAGCCGGCCTATGCCGCCATCCAGACCCGTTACGACCCTGGCCCGCATTTTCCTGTCACCGTTGAGCAGCAGGAAAGCAGCACACACTGATTGCTCTGTTATACTCGGGCCTTCCCGCCCGGCTCACGCCCGGACGCTCGGCTTCAACCCCGGCATCTCGACCCGCAGCAGCGCACCCCCCCGGTGCCCACTTGCCGCTTCCCGGATGCAGGGTGAATGCCCAGCTGGACCGGACGCGATCGCATCCCTCCGATGCCTTTCGCGCCAGGCAGAACACCCCCATAGGGCCCAGCCCTCACGAGAACAGGATCGCCCATGTCCTTTGCTTCCCTCGGTCTCTCCGAGGCACTTGTCCGCGCTATCGAGGCAGCGGGCTATACCCAGCCCACTCCCGTGCAACAGCGGGCTATTCCCGCCGTGTTGCAAGGCAGCGATCTGATGGTCGCCGCGCAGACAGGTACCGGTAAAACCGGTGGCTTCGCGCTACCGATCCTTGAGCGCCTGTTCCCGGGTGGCCACCCCGACAAGTCGCAGCGCCACGGCCCGCGCCAACCGCGCGTGCTGGTGCTGACGCCAACCCGCGAACTGGCCGCCCAGGTGCATGACAGCTTCAAAGTCTACGCCCGCGAGCTGAACTTCATCAGCGCCTGCATCTTCGGCGGTGTCGGCATGAACCCGCAGGTGCAGGCCATGGCCAAGGGTGTCGACGTGCTCGTCGCCTGCCCAGGCCGCCTGCTCGACCTCGCCGGCCAAGGCAGCGTCGACCTGTCGCGGGTCGAAATCCTGGTACTGGACGAAGCCGACCGCATGCTCGACATGGGCTTCATCCATGACGTGAAGAAGGTCCTGGCACGCCTGCCGAGCAAGCGCCAGAACCTGCTGTTCTCGGCGACCTTCTCCAAGGACATCACCGACCTTGCCGACAAGTTGCTGCACAACCCCGAGCGCATCGAGGTCACGCCGCCCAACACCACGGTCGAGCGTATCGAGCAACGCGCATTCCGCCTGCCTGCCAGCCACAAGCGTTCGCTGCTGGCGCACCTGATCACCGTCGGTGCCTGGGAACAAGTGCTGGTGTTCACCCGCACCAAGCACGGCGCCAACCGCCTGGCCGAATACCTCGAAAAGCACGGCCTGACCGCCGCCGCGATTCACGGCAACAAGAGCCAGAACGCGCGTACCAAGGCACTGGCCGACTTCAAGGCCAACGCTGTTCGCGTGCTGGTAGCCACCGATATCGCCGCCCGCGGCCTGGATATCGACCAACTGCCCCACGTGGTCAACTTCGAGCTGCCTAACGTCGAAGAAGACTACGTACACCGTATTGGCCGTACTGGCCGTGCGGGCCGTTCGGGCGAGGCGATTTCGCTGGTCGCCCCGGACGAAGAAAAACTGCTCAAGAGCATCGAGCGCGTCACCCGCCAGAAGATCCCGGACGGCGACCTGATGGGCTTCGATGCTTCGCAAGTCGAAGTTGAAAAACCCGAAGTGCGCGAACGCCCGCAAAACAACGGTCGCGGTGGTCGCAACCAGCAGCCACGCAGCGAAGGCAGCAAAGACGGCAGCGGCGGGCGCAAGGACAAGGGCAAGGACAAAGGCCGTAACAAGCCAGCCTCAGCCGAAAAGCCTGCAGAAAAGTCTGCTGACAAGCCACAGGGCCAGCAACGCAAGCCGCGGGACCAGAAGCCACGTCAGCAACAAGGCGCATCGGCCCAGAAGGCAGCTCCGGCAGCTTCCGGCAACCGTGACCCGGAAGTGTTCCTGGACGATGATGTGGATAACTTCGGTAACCGCGCCGACTACGTAAGCCCCTATCAGAACGCCAAGAACCAAGGCCGCAACCGTCGCCCCGGTGGCGGAGGTACGACCGGCCAGGGCCAGCCAGCCCCACGTAGCGGTGGCGGCGGTCAGGGTCAGGGTCAAGGCCGCAGCAATGGGCAGGGCCAAGGCCAGCCTCGCCAAGGCCAGAACCAGGGCAGCGGCGAAAAACGTCCGCGCAGTGGTGGCAGCAATGGCGGTGGCACCCGTCGCGACAATAATGGCGGCCGTAACCGTCGTGATGACGCCCAGCGTCAAGAGCCAGCCGTGCGTAACCCGCGCGACTCGCAACCGGCACCGGTGATCATCCGCAAAGAGTCCAAGCTCGACCGTTTCCCGACGCCTGAGCAACTCGAAGACCTGCCAAGCCGCCCACGCGGCGAGCGCCCGGCGCTGCTTACCCGCAAGGGTTGAGTGCCTGATCGGCGCCGAAGTGCCTCCCAGAGGGGATACTTCAGCTGATGTACCAAGAACGCTGCCCGTCAGGGCGGCGTTTTTTTTGGCCGAACATTGCCCTCCCCTACTGATGACCTGGCAATTCTGTCAGCTGTTCGACATGCCCGTTAAGTGGAATCATCCATAAACCTTCAAACGGGGTGTTCACTATGCTCAGCCAATCGCACGCATCCGTCCCGGTCAATAACCTATGCTTATCGGGTGATTCCAATTTTGGTTCCCACTGTACCGAACTTATCGAAGACGATGCTCCCGCCGCGCTTTACGATGTTCAACCGGTCATCCTCAACCTGTCCCTCGCAATAACTCAATCTGTGGAAGTCAGGGGTTCGACCTCCGCACAGGGAGGCTATGCAGAAGCCTACTCACAAGGCGTATGGAAGCCTTTTGCAAACGTCGACTCAGCTGGGCACTTCGAAAACCTGAACCTGCCACGTAGCTATCTGGATGGGCAACGCATTCGCGTGCGTATCCGCAACGTTCAAATATCCCTGACGGTAGTGGCAGACAATTTTTTCCCACATTCACGCTCGCTATCCATCCCCCACACTCGCGGCGCGAAGGCAGACGCTGATTACTATCAATGGCGCCTGCAATGGGCCGATTACCAACCGACCGGCTACAGCTTGCCTGCACAGACCGGGGCGTCGGTATGGCTGCTTGGCGATGACGAGGATGTCACGCTCTATATTGGCACCCAAGGGATGGCGCAAAAGCTGGATCGTTCCAGACAGACAGCCAATATGCGCCGCTTTGTATTGAAGCGTGGTGAAAATATTCTGCCCGCTGACGAAACCGGTGGCGTCATCCATATCAGAAATGTCGGGCATGGTAGTTGCCAGCTGATATTAGATGAACGTTTCCAACCCATCCCCTATTACATAAAGGGCCATACAACCATGCAGGAGTGGCATCGAATGTTTGAGCTGACGATGAGTATCGACCCACGTTCGGAACTACAACTGGTGGGTGACCGCGTCGTGATATGTGCTTATTTGGATACTTACAGACACCACAGACAAGGCAGCGCCGAAGAGCTCGTCCACTCCCACGAAGAGACCTTGAGAATTGAAGCGTTGGCTGCAGGCCTCGACGGCTCCTCCGAGCAACATACCCGAAGCAATATGTGGATCTATGCCGTGGAGTCGCGCTCGACGTTTTCCCCACATGCCACCACGGGTTATATCGGTTTGCCGCATGGCAATAGTAGCTACATGGCAGCGCTGGTCGGTGGTAGGGCACACCATCAATGGGTGACCCTGCATGAATACGGCCACCATTTCCAGACGCGGACCAACGGAGATAATGCGCTGTTCAGGGAAAATACGGTCAACATCTATGCCCTCGCCGTTATGCGACATTACGACAACGAGTACACACCTGTATTCCCCAACCGATGGGAAGCTTTGTCTGCCTGGTTACAGCGGCCAATGGGAACTAACAACTATCAGGAATCGCCCGACACCCAAGCCATATTCGAACAGTTGCGTATAGGCCTGGGCAACCACACGCTTACCGCTTGGGACCGTTACACGCGCGAATACACCAGCGCGCCGTACGACTTGGCCGCTGCGCTGCTGTCGTTGTGCCAAGCAGCACAGAGGGACTTGGCGGACTTCTATATCGCCTGGGGGCTCATCAAGGAAGCCGATGCTACCTGGGTGGCAATCAAGGCTTTGAACCTTGCGCCCGCACCGCAGAACCTGACAAGCATCAGGCCTTACGTCGCCCATTAAGTTTGCAACGCATGTGAAAACCCAACCGCTGTGCCAAACGAAAACGCCGCCCATTGGGCGGCGTTCTTGTTACGGGTACAGCAACATTACTTCTGTTTCACGCCTTCAACGCTGATGTCCAGGTCGAGGGTCTGCGAAGTCGGGCCTGGGCCTTTGATGCCGAAGTCGTTCAGGTTAAGCGTGGTCTTGGCGTTGAAGCCGGCGCGCTCGCCGTCCCATGGGTCTTTGCCCTCACCGTTGAACACTGCCTTGAAGGTGACCGGCTTGGTCACGCCGTGCAGGGTCAGGTCGCCGGTCACGTCAGCGGTCTTGTCACCGGTGGACTTGACGGCGGTGGAGACGAACTTGGCTTCTGGGTACTTCTTCACATCCAGGAAGTCGGCGCTGGCGATGTGCTTGTCACGCTCGGCGTGGTTGGACCACAGGCTGGCGGTTTTCAGGTCGACGCTGATCTTGCTGGCTTCAGGCTTGGCGCTGTCCCAGGTGAAGTTGCCGTCGAAGTCCTTGAAGGTACCGTGGATGAAGCTGTAGCCCAGGTGGCTGATCTTCCAGTCAACGAACGCGTGCTGGCCTTCCTTGTCGATCTTGTATTCGGCAGCCATGGCCTGGCCGGCCGAGAGCAGAGCGGTACCGAGCGCCAGAGCGGCAAAAGTCTTTTTCAACATCGTTAATTCCTTCCTTTGCAATTGAGGTTGAGAGTCAAGCTTTGCGGCCAAGCATGCGAGTGAGGGTCGCGTCACGGTCGATGAAATGATGCTTGAGTGCCGCAAGGCCATGGAGCACGGCAAAAATCACCAGGCCCCAGGCCAGCCACAGGTGCACAACCCCGGCAACATCGGCCTGGTCAGGCAGGTCGCTGATCAGCGCCGGCACTTCGAACAAGCCAAACACCGGGATGCCCACGCCGTCGGCGGTGGAAATCAGGTAGCCCGCCGCCATGACTGCGAACAACCCTGCATACAATGCCAGATGCCCAAGTTTTGCGGCGATGCGGGTCAGCGGGCCGTGGTTGGCCGGTGCCGGAGGCGGCGGGCTGACGAAGCGCCAGAGCACGCGCAACAGCATGACGGCCAGCAACACCAGGCCGATGCTCTTGTGCAGGTCTGGCCCGGTTTTGCGCCATGGGCTGTAGTAATCCAGGCCCACCATCCACAGGCCCAGGCCGAACAGGCCGAAAACCGCCAGCGCGACGCCCCAATGCAGAGCCATGCTGACCACGCCGTAGCGTGAAGGTGAGTTGCGCAGTTGCATGTTGGCGTATTTCCCCGTGAAAGCTGCGCACAGAATAGCGCGTAACGTATCGAATAAAAGCGGAAAAAATTGCTTTGGATTATCAAGGAATCCGATGTGTAGGGTGAGGGTCGCCTATTAAGGAAACGTTAACGATAGACGTTTGCGCGGGAGGGTGTGGGATTGTCTGGGGCTGGGAAAGTGTCAGGGCTGACAGGTGTTCGCCGAAAGGGGTTTGGCGCCCGTGCAATCGAGCGCCGCCCGAACTGGCCTCATCGCAGGCTGGCGCCAGCTCCCACAGGAATCGAGCCAGACGAATATCGCAGCTGATGCGGTCCAGGTGGGAGATTCTATGGTTTCAGGCAAATCGCTTTTGATTGTGTAGGAGCGGCCTTGTGTCGCGAAAGGGCTGCGAAGCGGCCCCAGGATTTGTGCCTTATGCAGAATCGTCGGGGCTGCTACGCAGCCCTTTCGCGACACGAGGCCGCTCCTACAGACATTGCGCACCACCCCCACACCAGGCCTGGCCCAGATTCCTGTGGGAGCTGGCGCTAGCCTGCGATGCGCCGCCCGCGCGGCGCTCGATCTTGCAGGCGCTGAAGAGCTACCGGCGAACGCCTGGTAGCCCTGGCGCGATCAGTTCGCCTTGGCCACAGGCTTCTTCACCGGCGCCGGCTTTTTAACCGGCGCAGGTTTCTTGACCTGTTTGACCTGCTTTGCCACAGGCTTCTTGGCAACCGGCTTGACCGGCGCCGCCTTCACAGGCGCAACCTTGGCCGGTTCTGGCTGTACCACTGGCGCAGGAGCCGGAACGGGTGCCGGAGCTGGAGCTGGAGCCACAACCGGAGCCGGCGCAGCCTTCACCTCAGCCTTGTCACCCCAACCAAACAACCGCGCAAAGAACCCTGGCTTGTCCTGCTTGGCCGCTTTGTCTTCAACAGCCTCAGCCTTGGCCGGTGCCTTGCTCGACGACCCACCAAACAAGTTGGAGAAGAACCCACCCTTGTCCTTGGCAGCCACCGCACCCGCAGCCGCAGCAGCAACCGGCGCGGCCTTGACCGGGTCGAACGACTTGCCAGCCGCCAGGTCCTGCACCTGGCTCGCCGCACGCTGGCCGCTGCGCAGGGCGCCTTCCAGGGTGCCGGGGTACAGTGCATCGGTGTGTTCGCCCGCGAAGGCGATGCGTTGCACCGGGCGCTCCCACAGGCGCCAGAACTTGCTGATCTGGCCAGGGCCGTAGGCCAGGTACGCACCGCCCATGCCAGCATCGGTGCTGTAACGGCGCACTTCATAACCGGTAAAGGCACCCCGCGCCTGCGGGTAGAAGGCGTGCAGGCGGATCAGCACCTGGTCGACCATCTGCTTGTCGCCAAATGCCTGCAGCAGGCGAGCGTTGTCGCCAGACAGGTTGATCACCACATTGGCGCCACCCTTGAGTGCAGGTTCGATCCACAGCATGCCAAGGCCGGTGTTGGAGTAGATCTCGCCCGACATCCGCGCACGGCTTTCCCACACCGGGTTCTTGAACTTCAGCATCAGCTGGTCGCGCCAGCCGTAGTTGGTGCCTTTGATGGCCGCCAGGTGCTGGTTGTCCAGGCTCGGGGTGATCTGGATTTTCGCCAGCGCACGCAGCGGCACGGCCATTACCAGGTAGTCAGCCTGGTAGCCGACGCCACCGACCTTGACCGTGACGCCGTCCTTGTCCTGGACGATGGCGGTCACCGGCGAGCTGGTCTTGATGGTGCGCAGTTGCTTGACGAATGCCTGGGCCAGCACCGGGCTGCCGCCTGGCAGACGCGCGGCGCGCTGGTCGCGGTCGCTGACGTTGCGGTACACGCGGCTTTGCTGGGCGAAGTACAGCAGCGACAGGCGCGACGGCTCGTCGTAACGGGTGCGGATCTGCTGGTTGACCAACTGCCGCGCAGTGGCCGGCAGTTGCAACTTGTCCAGCCAGCTGGAAACGTTGATCTGGTCCAGGGCAAACAGTGTGCTGTTAGGTGCAGGGTTCAGCGGGTCCTCGATGGAGCGGGCGAGGTCGTCGAGGGTCTTCTCGTAACGCTTGAGGGCCTCGGCGGTCGCCGGCTGCTTGCTGGCAAGGTCCGTGGCGCTGAAATACTCGCCATCGATCAGGTAGCCTGGGGTGCGCACGAATTCAGGGGCTGGCAAGGTGCCCAGCTTGAAGCGCTCCAGGTACTGGTTGAGCACCGGCTGCGTCTTGGCGTTGCCGATCCATTCGCTGGTCGCCAGGCCCGAACGCCCGCCGATGCCAGGCTTGGCTTCCAGCAGGGTCACCTGCCAACCCTTGGCCTGCAGTTCATAGGCCGCGGTCAGGCCCGCCAGGCCGCCGCCGACGACAATCGCCGTCGGGGTCTTGTCCTTTGCCAGCGCGGTTGCGCTGCAAACACCAATCAATACCAGCGCGCACAGGCGCACCCAAGCAGCAGCCATGTCGGCAAACTCCGGATCAGAAACGACAGATTGAGAAGGGGAAGAACGCCCCAGGAAAAAGTGCGCTAAGAATACGTCAGCCCCTGCTCCCCCGCTAGCTCAGCGACACCAGCAGTTGTCCTGCCTTCTGGCATTGCTTAGGCTTACGCGGTCAAAGCCAGCCGTACCGCCAGGAGAAGCGCCCATGGGCCTCAACGAACAGTGGATGCAACGCGACCTCAAGGTCCTGTGGCACCCCTGCACGCAAATGAAAGACCACGAGCAGCTGCCGCTGATCCCGATCCGTCGCGGTGAGGGGGTCTGGCTTGAGGACTTCGAAGGCAAGCGCTACCTGGACGCGGTCAGCTCCTGGTGGGTCAACGTATTCGGCCACGCCAACCCGCGCATCAACCAGCGCATCAAGGACCAGGTCGACCAACTGGAGCACGTAATCCTCGCAGGCTTCAGCCACCAGCCGGTGATCGAGCTGTCCGAGCGCCTGGTGGCCATGACCCCGGCAGGCCTGGACCGGGTGTTCTATGCCGACAACGGCTCGTCGTGCATCGAAGTTGCGCTGAAGATGAGCTTCCATTACTGGCAGAACACCGGCAAACCGGCGAAGAAGCGCTTCGTCACCCTGACCAACAGCTACCACGGCGAAACCATCGCCGCGATGTCGGTGGGCGATGTGCCGCTGTTCACCGAAACCTACAAGGCGCTGCTGCTCGATACCCTCAAAGTGCCCAGCCCGGACTGCTACCACCGCCCCGAAGGCATGGGCTGGGAAGAGCACTCGCGCAACATGTTCGCTGCCATGGAGCAGACCCTGGCCGAGCACCATGACAGCGTCGCGGCCGTGATCGTCGAGCCACTGATCCAGGGCGCCGGCGGCATGCGCATGTACCACCCGGTGTACCTCAAGCTGCTGCGCGAGGCGTGCGACCGCTACGACGTACACCTGATCCATGACGAAATCGCCGTAGGCTTCGGCCGCACCGGCACGATGTTCGCGTGCGAGCAGGCCGGCATCCGCCCGGACTTCCTGTGCCTGTCCAAGGCGCTGACCGGCGGTTATCTGCCGCTGGCCGCGTGCCTGACCACCGACAAGGTGTACCAGGCCTTCTACGATGACTACCCGACCCTGCGCGCATTCCTGCATTCGCACAGCTACACCGGCAACCCGCTGGCCTGCGCCGCGGCCTTGGCAACCCTGGATATTTTTGCCCAGGACAACGTCATCGAAGCCAACAAGCCGCTGGCCGCACGCATGGCCAGTGCCACCGCGCACCTGGCCGAGCACGCCCATGTGGCCGAGATTCGCCAGACCGGCATGGCCCTGGCCATCGAGATGGTCAAGGACAAGGCCGGCAAGGTCGCCTACCCGTGGCAGGAACGCCGTGGGCTGAAGGTGTTCGAACACGCCTTGAGCCGGGGTGCGCTGTTGCGCCCACTGGGCAGCGTGGTGTATTTCCTGCCGCCCTATGTGATTACGCCGGAGCAGATCGACTTTTTGGCCGAAGTGGCCAGCGAAGGGATCGACATCGCCACCCGCGACAGCGTCAGCGTGGCCGTGCCGGCGAACTTCCACCCCGACTTCCGCGATCCAGGCTAGCCCTGACGCCATCACCCTGTAGGAGCGGCCTTGTGTCGCGAAAGGGGCGCGTAGCGACCCCGGATTTTCAGCTTCGCCGCGTATATTGCCGGGGCCGCTTCGCAGCCCTTTCGCGGCACAAGGCCGCTCCTACAAGGGCGATGCCACCTTTTATTTCGAGTAGAACCATGAGACTGTCCCGCTTCTTCATCGACGCCCCACTCGCCCTCGGCGAGCACGACCTGCCCGAGGCCCAGGCCCATTACATCGGTCGCGTGCTGCGCATGGCGGCCGGCGACGCCGTGCAATTGTTCGACGGCAGCGGCCAGGAATACCTCGGCCAACTGCTTGAGGTGGGCAAGAAAAGCGTGCGCGTCAGCCTCGACCAGGTACTGCCCGGTCAGCCGGATTCACCGCTGCACATCCATCTAGGCCAGGGCCTGTCCCGTGGCGAGCGCATGGACTGGGCAATCCAGAAGGCCACCGAGTTGGGCGTCAACCAAATTACTCCGATTGTCAGCGAACGCTGCGAGGTGCGCCTTAAAGACGAGCGCGCCGACAAACGCCTGGCCCACTGGCGCCAGGTGGCTATCAGCGCTTGCGAGCAATGCGGGCGCTCCACCCTGCCGCTGATCCACCCGCCGCTGACCTTGGCCGAATGGCTGGCCAGCACCGCCGCCGACCTCAAGCTGGTGCTGCACCCGGTAGCCGAACCTTGGGCCAGCCACGACAAACCTGCTCGCCTGGCGTTTCTGGTCGGGCCCGAGGGCGGCCTGAGCGATGCCGAGGTCGAGCAGGCGAAAACCGCCGGCTACCATGCCGCTCGCCTGGGCCCGCGGGTGCTGCGCACCGAGACCGCGCCGGTGGTGGCGCTGTCGGTGGCACAGCAGTTGTGGGGCGACTTTTAACGCACGTACACCGACACCGCCACGAAGTGCATGAGGCTGCCGGCCACCACGAACAGGTGCCAGATGCCATGCCAGTGGCGGAAGCGGCTGTCGAAGGCAAAGAAGATGATGCCGATGGTGTACAGCGCGCCACCGCCTGCAAGCCAGGCGAACCCGGCGGTGCCCAGGGTCGCCAGCAATGGCTTGACCGCCACCAGCACGATCCAGCCCATGAGTGCGTAGATCACAATCGACAGCACCCGCGCTTCGGAGCGCGGCTTGATCTCCTGCAACATGCCGATCAGCGCCAGCCCCCAGACCACCCCGAACAAGCTCCAGCCCCACGGGCCACGCAGGCTCACCAGGCAGAACGGGGTGTAGCTGCCGGCGATCAGCAGGTAGATCGACAGGTGATCGAGCTTGCGCATGATACGTTTGGTGCGGCCACGGGTGCTGTGGTACAGGGTCGAGATGCTGTACAGCAACAGCAGCGTGAAGCCGTAGATGGAGAAGCTGACGATTTTCCAGGGGTCGCCCTGCATGCCGGCTGCGACGATCAGCCAGACAGCGCCGATACAGGCCAGGATGGCGCCGACCAGATGGGTCCAGGCGTTGAAGCGTTCACCGTAGTACATGCTGCAAATGACCTCCGCCAGTTACCTCAGGTTCCCACAGAAAATACCTGACCTGTCGCTTGGCAGGAACCTGAGCACCCGATGGAAATTTCAGGGTTTCTGCGCACGCCTGTGCTGGCCTCATCGCGGGGCAAGCCCGCTCCCACAGGGTCTGGGCCAGGCATGGTGTTGGGGCGGTGCGCGATGTCTGTAGGAGCGGCCTCGTGTCGCTAAAGGGCTGCGAAGCGGCCCCGGCGATTCTGCGTCAGGCACAAATCCCGGGGC
>NZ_JABWRG010000117.1:0-14930 GCF_014268825.1 Pseudomonas sp. SWRI51
GGGCTGCGGAGCAGCCCCAGCGATTCTGGTGGGTGCACATATCTAGGGGCTGCTTCGCAGCCCTTTCGCGACACAAGGCCGCTCCTACACAATCAAAAGCGACTTGCCCGAAGCCCTGTGGGAGCTGGCGACAGCCTGCGATGAGGCCGGTGCAGGGTTATAGACAACCGACGTGGGAGCGGGCTTGACCCGCGATGAGCAGGGGCGGCCTAGTCAGAGCGGTTGAGCAAGCGCTCCAGGCGGGCATCAAGCCGGCGCTTGATCTCGTTCTCGATATGCGGGGTAAAGTCCTTGATCACGTCTTGCATGATCGACTGCGCGGCAGCGCGCAGCTCGGCGTCCAGGTGCAGCAAGGTGTCCTGGCGGCGGGTCTGGGCATCTTCGCCGTCAGGCGCGGCAGGTGCTTCGGCTACCGGCGCGTTGCCGGCAGGTTCGTCGAGCAACAGCGGAATCTGCTCGACCGTCTCGGTCAGCAGGGGCGGTTGCAGGTCGGCGTCACCCAGCAGCTCACGGATCGATTCAAGATCGTCGAGCAGGTGGGCGGAATGGGTCAGGGAGTTCAGCTGCTTGTCCATCGTCGTCAAAGTCGCTGTAAGCGGTGGTCTTGCAGAGCATAGCCCTGTTCGCGGTAAAAACGGAACCGTTCGCGGGCGGCAAGGCGAATGGCCGGGTCCTCGACCACGATTTCGGCAACCCGCTCGAACTTGCCGACGAACCCCGGCACATCGCCGCCCAGGTTGATCAGCAGGTCGTTGTGCTCGCCGGCATCGTCGCCGATACCCAGCGCCACGCGGGCGTCGGCATGCTGTTCATGGTGGTCGTGGGGCACGAAGGCTTCGCCCTTGAAGCGCCACAGGCGTTCGTCGAGCTCCAGGCGTTGCGCGTCATCCTGGCAGTGCAGGTACACCCGGTGGCCGAGGCGCCAGGCTTTTTCGCACAGCTTGCAGGCGAAATCGAGCCGCGCCGACAGCGAGTCGGTGGGCAGGATATAAAAGTCGACTTTGCTCATATTCATATCGCCAGCCGGCGACGCCAACGCGCCACCGGCTTTGCGCCATCACGCGCCGGCGCGGTCCAGCAGGTATTGGGTGAGCAGCGGCACCGGGCGGCCCGAGGCGCCTTTGTCCTTGCCACCGCTGATCCAGGCGGTGCCGGCGATATCCAGGTGCGCCCAGTGGTAGGCCTTGGCGAAGCGCGACAGGAAGCAGCCGGCAGTGATGGTGCCGGCCTTCGGCCCACCAATGTTGGCGATGTCGGCGAACGGGCTGTCCAGTTGCTCCTGGTACTCGTCGAACAGCGGCAGCTGCCAGGCACGATCGTCGGCGCGCTTGCCGGCATCGAGCAGTTGCCCGACCAGCTCGTCGTTGTTGCCCATCAGGCCCGAGGTGTGGCTGCCCAGGGCGACGATGCAGGCGCCGGTCAGGGTCGCCAGGTCGATGACGGCCTGCGGTTTGAAGCGCTCGGCGTAGGTCAGGGTATCGCACAGCACCAGGCGGCCTTCGGCGTCGGTGTTGAGAATTTCGACCGTTTGCCCGCTCATGGTGGTGACGATGTCGCCAGGGCGAGTAGCGCCGCCGCTTGGCATGTTCTCGGCGCAGGCCAGCAGGCACACCAGGTTGATCGGCAGTTGCAGTTCGAGCACGGCCTTGAGGGTGCCGAACACGCTGGCCGCACCGCACATGTCGTACTTCATTTCGTCCATGCCGGCACCAGGCTTGAGGCTGATGCCGCCGGTGTCGAAGGTGATGCCTTTGCCCACCAGCACGTAGGGCTTCTCGGTTTTCTTGCCGCCCTGGTAGTTGAGCACGATCAGCCGTGGTGGCTGGTCACTGCCTTGGCCGACGGCGTAGAACGCCCCCATGCCGAGGTCTTTGATCTTTTTCTCATCCAGCACTTCGACCTTCAGGCCCTTGTGCGCCTTGCCCAGGTCCTTGGCTTGTTCGGCCAGGAAGCTTGGGTGGCAGATATTCGGCGGCAGGTTGCCCAGGTCGCGGGTGTAGGCCATGCCGTTGGCAATGGCGGTGGCGTGCTTGACGGCGCGCTCGGTTTCGCCCTGGCCGGCTTTTTCGGTCAGCAGGGTGATTTTCTTCAGGGCGCGAGGCTCGGCCTTCTTGCTTTTGAAGCGGTCGAAGACATAGGTGCCGTCGAGCAGGGTTTCGGCCAGCAGGCGGTATTTGCCGTAGTGGCCATCACGGGCGTTGATGGCGATATCGTCCAGTGCCAGCACCGCGTCGCCGCCGCCCAGGCCCTTGAGCACACCGGCAACGCTGCTCACCAGCTTGCGCCAGGCGCGGTCGCCCAGGGCTTCGTCGTTGCCGCTGCCCACCAGCAGCACGCGCTCGGCCTTAAGGCCCGGCAGGCTGTGCAGCAGCAGGGTCTGCCCGGCCTTGCCGGCCAGATCGCCGCGCTTGAGCAGGGCACTGATGGCGCCTTCGCAGGCCTGGTCTACCGCCTTGGCGACATTGCCCAGCTTGCGCCCTTCGGCGACTGGAATGACCAGCGTGGCAGTTTTGACGGATACAGCGGCTACGCTTTTTACAACCAGTTCCATGTCAGGGTTCCCCGAATGATCTGTGGGTTGGCGCTGTCTTGTGCAGGCGCTCGAAATACCGGCCCGACCGCCTTGGCGGCCAGCGGAAAAGCTGCCAGTTTGAGCCTGCCGCGACCTCGCTGACAACCCCGATGTGTACTGTCATGCGCGGCCAAGTGACAGGCGCCTTCAATCACAGGATAATGCGCGCACTTTACATGGAGGTTCGCCTTGGCGAACCGGCATTGGTCCTGGCTTTTCGAATCGTTCGTATGGCTGTGTGCCCCTGACAACCCAGGAGTGTCTGGTTTGATCGTCTTCCGTTATCTGTCCCGCGAGGTCCTGCTGACCTTGAGTGCCGTCAGCGCTGTGCTGCTGGTGATCATCATGAGCGGGCGTTTCATCAAATACCTGGCCCAGGCCGCCCAAGGCGTGCTTGATCCGGGCGTGCTGTTCATGATCATGGGCTTCCGTCTGCCGGGCTTCCTGCAGCTGATCCTGCCCCTGGGCCTGTTCCTCGGCATCCTGCTCGCCTATGGCCGGCTTTATCTCGAAAGCGAGATGACCGTGCTGTCGGCCACCGGCATGAGCCAGCAACGCCTGCTGGCCATGACCATGGCTCCGGCTGCGCTGGTCGCCTTGCTGGTGGCCTGGCTGAGCCTGAGCCTGGCGCCCCAGGGCGTCTCGCAGGTGCAGCAGATCATCAACCAGCAGGACGCGCTCACCGAGTTCGACACCTTGGTGCCGGGGCGCTTCCAGACCCTGCGCGATGGTTCGCGGGTGACCTACACCGAGCAGTTGTCTGACGATCGGGTCAACCTGGCGGGGGTGTTCATCTCCGAGAAACGCTTCAACCAGGACAAGACCAAGGACCGTGCGCCTTCGGTACTGGTTGCCGAAAAGGGTTACCAGCAGGTGCAGGCCGACGGCAACCGCTACCTGGTATTGGAAAACGGCTACCGCTACGACGGTAACCCCGGCCAGGCCGACTATCGCGCCATCAAGTACGACACCTATGGCGTACTGCTGCCCAAGCCTGAGGTCAGCGAAGAGGTGACCGAGCGCGAAGCCATTCCGACCCTGCAACTGTTCGGTCAGGAAGGCGTGCGCGAGCGTGCCGAGCTGCAATGGCGCCTGTCGCTGCCACTGTTGGTGTTCATCGTGACCCTGATGGCGGTGCCGTTGTCGCGGGTCAACCCGCGCCAGGGCCGCTTCCTCAAGCTGTTGCCTGCAATTCTTCTGTACATGGCGTATCTGACGATGCTGATTTCCGTTCGCGGCGCTCTGGAGAAGGGCAAGCTGCCCATCGCCCTGGGCATGTGGTGGGTCCACGGCCTGTTCCTGCTAGTCGGCCTCGGCCTGATGTACTGGGAACCGATGCGCCTCAAGCGTGCCGCACGCCGTGCGGAGGTGGCCCATGGCTAAGCTGGATCGCTACATCGGCCAAAGCGTATTGCTGGCTATTCTGGCGGTACTGGGGATCATCCTTGGCCTGGCCTCGCTGTTCGCCTTCATCGACGAGATGGGTGACCTGAGCGCCACCTACAGCCTGCTCGACGCCGGCATCTATGTGCTGCTGACCGCACCGCGGCGGCTCTACGACATGTTGCCGATGGCCGCGCTGATCGGCTGCCTGATCGGCCTGGGCAGCCTGGCCAGCAGCAGCGAACTGACCATCATGCGCGCTGCCGGGGTGTCTATCGGCCGTATCGTCTGGGCGGTAATGAAGCCCATGCTGGTACTGATGCTGGTGGGCGTGCTGATTGGCGAATACGTCGCCCCCGTCACCGAGAACAAGGCCCAGGCCGACCGCTCGTTGGCCCAGGGTGGCGGCGAGGCGCAGAGCTCCAAGCGCGGCATGTGGCACCGCCAGGGCGAGGAATACGTGCATATCAACTCGGTGCAGCCAAGCGGCCTGCTGCTGGGTGTGACCCGCTACCGCTTCGATGACCAGCGCCAAATCGTCACTGCAAGCTTTGCGCGCAAGGCCCAGTACCGCGATACCCACTGGGTGCTGAGCGATGTGAGCACCACGCACTTCCGTGGCGACCACACCGAAGTGGTCAAGGCGCAAGAAGAACCGTGGGACGTTTCGGTCACCCCTGAGCTGCTCAACACTGTGGTGCTGGCGCCTGAGTCGCTGTCGATCACAGGCTTGTGGGATTACATCCACTACCTGGCCGATCAAGGCCTGAACAACGCCCGTTACTGGCTGGCATTCTGGACCAAGGTGCTGCAGCCTCTGGTAACCGCTGCCCTGGTGCTGATGGCGATTTCGTTCATCTTTGGCCCGCTGCGTTCTGTGACCTTGGGTCAGCGGGTGTTCACCGGCGTGCTGGTGGGCTTTGTATTCCGCATTGCTGGCGAGCTGCTTGGCCCGTCGAGCCAGGTATTCGGCTTCCCGCCGTTGCTGGCGGTGCTGATCCCCGCTGGGGTGTGCGCCCTGGCGGGCGCCTGGCTGTTGCGCCGGGCGGGTTAAGCTGGCAAGCCTGCTCCCACAACGGTGGGAGCAGGCTTGCAGCTAGATTCTGGCGACTCACTTCTTGCGCTTGGGCAGGCGTACCAGCTGAGTTTCGGAATAGATGTCATGCCAGCTGCGCTGGCGCTTGTCGAACAGCGACCAGATAAAGCCCAGCCCCAGGCACAGCCACGAAGCAATCGCCACCAAAAAACGCAGTAGTGCCTGCCACAGGCTGATGGCCGAGCCATCGGCGTTCTGCACGCGCATGCCCCACACCTGCATGCCCAGTGTCTGCCCGCCATGGGTCCAGAACTTGGCAAAAAAGCCGAACAGCACGAACAGCAGCAAGGTCGACAGCAGCGGGTCACCGTCCAGTGCCCCAGCTTCGGTCAGTTCGCGCATGCGCGCCTCGCCGATAATCGCCATCTGGATCATCTTGTAGGCGCCCGCGGTCACGATCAGCAGCGCCGTGCACAGCAGGAAGTCATAGAACATTGCGGCCAGGCGGCGACCCAGGCCAACCGGTGGAAAATCACCCTGGGGGTCGAGCAAAGGCTTTGGCATGCAGTACGGCTCCGTCTGGCAAAAGCGCCATTTTAAGGAATTGCGCGCATAAAAAAGCCCCTGCGGATCAATGCAGGGGCTCTTTTACCAAGAAATCAGCCTTCAGCCTGCACTTCGTCAGCCTGCATGCCTTTTTGCCCTTGGACGGCAACGAAGGTCACTTTCTGGCCTTCTTTCAGGCTTTTGAAGCCGTTGCCTTGAATGGCGCGAAAATGTACGAACAGGTCTGGGCCGCTTTCTGGAGTAATAAAGCCGAAACCTTTTTCGTCATTGAACCACTTGACGGTACCGCTCTGACGTTGAGCCATTTTCTACTTTCCTTTCGAACAATGAGAATGAGGACAGTGACTTGCACATTGCCATAGGCGTGTAAGTTCACTGGGCTGGTTGCAGGAAAGTAAGAGACGTCGAACGGGTTGTAGCAGACTGCGGCTACTGGCCCAGGTCACGAGCTGTTGCGACCCATGCAAACACAGTTCGCTGACTCTACGCCAACTCTCGAAGCGAAAACAAGCCCTCAGGCGCCGCTGCGATCGGGCTTTCTACAATGCCCGTAAATCCGGCTGGAAGCACCGTTTCGCGGGGGCTGTAGCGAATGCGCAACGTTATCGGGCAGGTTCGAAAACGCATAAGCGAACCCGCCTGTTGCCACACTCAGCCGCGATAGTAACGTTGCGCCACAAAAGGCATTTTGCTCACTTTAAGTGCAACTTGCTTGCCCCGTACCAGTGCAAATAGCGGCGTGTCCAACGCTGCATGTTCGTTATCGACATAACCCATTGCCAATGGCGCGCCCAGTGTTGGGCCGAACCCGCCGCTGCACACGTTGCCGACCGTATTACCTTGCGCATCGACAATGTCGGCACCTTCGCGCACCGGCGTGCGTTCCTGCGGCAGCAGGCCAACGCGCTTGCGCGGTACGCCCTGTTGCTGCTGGGCGAATATACGATCGGCACCCGGGAAGCCGCCGGCACGGGCGCCGTCAGCGCGGCGGACCTTGGAGATGGCCCACAGCAAGCTGGCTTCGATCGGCGTGGTTGTGCTGTTCATGTCGTGGCCATACAGGCACAGGCCAGCCTCAAGGCGCAGCGAATCACGGGCGCCCAGGCCTATCGGCTGCACTTCAGGCTCGGCCAGCAGGCGCCGGGCCAGGGCTTCTGCAGCGTCGGTGGGCACCGAGATTTCGTAGCCGTCTTCACCGGTGTAGCCCGAGCGGCTGACGTAGCAGTCATGGCCCAGCAGGTTGATGGCGCGCAATTGCATGAAGGTCATGCTGGCCACTTCCGGTGCCAGGCGCTGCAATACCGTAGCCGCCGCCGGGCCTTGCAGGGCCAGCAAGGCGCGTTGTTCGAACAGCGGTAGAATTTCGCAACGTTCGGCGAGGTGCTCGCGCAGGTGGGCCAGGTCCTGGTCCTTGCAAGCGGCGTTGACCACCAGGAACAGCGTGTCATTACCCAGGTTGGCGACCATCAGGTCGTCGAGGATGCCGCCTTGCGCGTTGGTGAACATGGCATAGCGTTGCATGCCCTGGGGCAGGTCGATGATGTCCACCGGCACCAGGGTTTCGAGAGCGCGGGCGGCATCGCTGCCGCGCAGGATGATCTGGCCCATATGGGAAACATCGAACAGGCCGGCCTGTTCGCGGGTGTGCAGGTGCTCCTTGAGCACGCCCAGCGGGTACTGCACAGGCATGTCAAAGCCTGCGAACGGCACCATGCGAGCGCCGAGTTCCAGGTGCAGGGCATGCAGCGGGGTCTTTTGCAGTGTTTCGGACATCGGGAACTCCTGGAGTTGTTGTTCTAGCGAGCATTGTTGAGGGCGACTGCCTGGCAGCGCGGTCAGTGTAGGAGCGGCCTTGTGTCGCGATAGGGGTGCGTAGCAGCCCCAGGATCTTGGCCTCATGCAAAAGCGCCGGGGCCGCGTTGCGGCCCTTTCGCGGCACGAGGCCGCTCCTACACCGAGCGCGTTTACGGTGCCACGCGGCTCGGCCTCATCTCTATGGGGGCAGGCGCCATCAGGCGTCCTGATAGCTCTCGATGGGGGGGCAGGCGCAGACCAGGTTGCGGTCGCCGAACACGTTGTCGACCCGTCCAACCGGTGGCCAGTATTTGCCTTGCACCAGGCTCGCCAGCGGATACACCGCTTGCTGGCGGCTGTAGCCGTGGGCCCAGTCACCGGCCAGCTCCGCTGCTGTGTGCGGCGCGTTCTTCAGCGGGTTGTCGTCCTTGTCCACGCTGCCATTCTCGACCGCGCGAATCTCTTCGCGGATGGCCACCATGGCGTCGCAGAAGCGGTCCAGCTCTTCCTTCGATTCGCTTTCGGTCGGCTCGATCATCAGCGTGCCTGCCACCGGGAACGACATGGTCGGGGCATGGAAGCCGAAGTCGATCAGGCGCTTGGCCACGTCATCGACGCTGATGCCGCTGCTGTCCTTGAGCGGGCGCAGGTCAAGGATGCATTCATGCGCGACCAGGCCGTCACCGCCGCTGTACAGCACCGGGTAGTGCTCTTCGAGGCGGCGGGCGATGTAGTTGGCGTTGAGGATCGCCATCTGCGAGGCGCGCTTGAGCCCGGCGCCACCCATCATGCGGATGTACATCCAGGTGATTGGCAGAATGCTGGCGCTGCCGAACGGCGCCGCACACACCGCGCCGCTGGTGTTTTCGAGTGCCGCGTGGCCTGGCAGGAACGGCGCCAGGTGCGCTTTCACGCCAATCGGGCCGACGCCCGGCCCGCCGCCGCCGTGGGGGATGCAGAAGGTCTTGTGCAGGTTCAGGTGCGAGACGTCGCCGCCGAACTTGCCCGGTGCGCACAGGCCGACCATGGCGTTCATGTTGGCGCCGTCGATGTAAACCTGGCCGCCGTTGTCGTGAATGATCGCGCAGATTTCGCCGATGGCCTCCTCGAACACGCCGTGGGTGGACGGGTAGGTGATCATGATCGCGGCCAGCCGCTCGCGGTGCTCGACGGCCTTGGCGCGCAAATCTTCGACATCGACATTGCCGCGCGCATCGCACGCCGTCACTACCACGCGCATACCGGCCATGTGCGCGGTGGCGGGGTTGGTGCCGTGGGCTGAAGACGGGATCAGGCAGATATCGCGGTGGCTGTCGCCGCGGCTGCGGTGGTAGGCGCGGATCGCCAGCAGGCCGGCGTACTCACCCTGGGAGCCGGCGTTGGGCTGCAGCGACACAGCGTCGTAGCCGGTGGCGGCGCAGAGCATGGCTTCCAGCTCGCGGGTCAGTTGCAGGTAACCCTGGCTTTGCGCCGCTGGTGCGAACGGGTGCAGGTTGCCGAACTCGGCCCAGGTCACCGGGATCATTTCACTGGCTGCGTTGAGCTTCATGGTGCACGAGCCCAGCGGGATCATCGTGCGGTCCAGCGCCAGGTCCTTGTCGGCCAAGCGGCGCAGGTAGCGCATCAGCTCGGTTTCGCTGTGGTAGCGGTTGAACACCGGGTGCTCGAGAATCGCCGATTCGCGCAGCAGTGCGTGTGGCAGGCGCAGCGCAGTGCTGGCGGCAAGGCTTGCGAAGTCAGGGGTGGCCTCGGCAAACAGTGCCCACAGCGCCTCGACGTCGGCCTGGCTGGTGGTTTCATCCAGCGAAAGGCCAAGGTGCGCGGCATCGATCTGGCGCAGGTTGATGCCTTGGTTGCGGGCTTTTTCGTGCAGCTTGGCAGTGTCGGCACCGGTGGCCAGGGTGAGGGTGTCGAAGAAGCTTTCGGTGACGACCTTGACGCCCATCTCACCCAGGCCTGCGGCAAGAATGGTGGTCAGCGCGTGGGTGCGCTCGGCAATGCGCTTGAGGCCTTCCGGCCCGTGGTACACGGCGTACATGCTGGCGATGTTGGCCAGCAGCACCTGGGCGGTGCAGATGTTGCTGGTGGCCTTCTCGCGGCGGATGTGTTGCTCGCGGGTCTGCATGGCCAGGCGTAGGGCGCTGTTGCCGAAACGGTCGATCGATACACCTACCAAACGGCCCGGCATGTCGCGCTTGTACGCATCGCGGGTGGCGAAGTAGGCCGCGTGCGGCCCGCCGAAGCCCAGCGGTACACCGAAGCGCTGGGCGCTGCCGATGGCGACGTCTGCGTCGAATTCACCTGGCGGGGCCAGCAGGGTCAGGGCCAGCAGGTCGGCGGCCACCGCCACCAGTGCGTTGGCGGCGTGCAGGCGTTGCACCAGCTCGCGGTAATCGAAGACATCACCGTTGCTGGCCGGGTATTGCAGCAGCGCGCCAAAGAAGGCGCTGACATCCCCCAGCTCACGCTCGTCGCCAACCACCACCTCGATACCCAGCGGCTCGGCGCGGGTGCGCAGCACATCAAGGGTTTGCGGGTGGCAGTGGGAGGAGGCGAAGAAGCTGTGGCTGGCTTTGTTTTTCGACAGGCGCTTGCAGAAGGTCATGGCCTCGGCGGCGGCGGTGGCTTCGTCGAGCAACGAGGCGTTGGCGATCGGCAGGCCGGTGAGGTCGCTGATCAGGGTCTGGAAGTTCAGCAACGCTTCCAGGCGGCCTTGGGAAATTTCTGGCTGATACGGGGTGTAGGCGGTGTACCAGGCTGGGTTTTCCAGCAGGTTGCGCAGGATCGGCGCCGGGGTGTGGGTGTTGTAGTAGCCCTGGCCAATGTAGCTCTTGAACAGCTGGTTCTTGCCGGCGATAGCCTTCAGCGCGGCGAGGGCATCGGCCTCGCTCTGGCCGTCCTGGCTGCCCAGTACGCTGGTGTTCTTGATGCTGTCGGGGATGACCGCAGCGGTCATGGCGTCGAGCGAATCGAAACCGAGGGTGGCGAGCATGGCCTGCTCGTCAGCGGCGCGCGGACCGATGTGACGTGCGATGAATTCGTTGGCGGTACCGAGATTGCGGGTCATGGTCATTCCTCAGGCGTCATCGTTGGCTTTGATCAGGCGGTCGTAGGCGTCCTGGTCGAGCAGGGCTGCCACTTCGTCGATATTTGCCGGGATGAAGCGCAAGAACCAGCCCTCGGCCAGCGGGTCTTCGTTGACCAGCTCCGGGCTGTCGTTGAGTGCTTCGTTGACCGCTACCACTTCGCCGCTGAGGGGCATGTATACGCCACTGGCAGCTTTCACCGACTCGACGGTAGCAGCTTCGGCGCCTTTGTCGTAGTGCGCAAGCTCAGGCAGTTGCACGTACACCACATCGCCAAGGGCGTTCTGGGCGTAGGCGGTGATGCCGACCGTAACGCTGCCATCGGTTTCGACGCGCAGCCATTCGTGATCTTCAGTGAAACGCAACTCGCTCATGGGACATCCTCGGGAAGCAGGGTGTTGGGCGCGGTAGGGCCGCGCTCTTGGGTTGAGGTTTCCGTAGCAATAATGTGGCCATTATTTAAAAAGCCATATAAATCAATGGCTTGATCGTATTGTGAGCAGAGTGGAATGAAATCATTGGAATGAAATCGTTACAGGCGGCGTGCAGAGAAAAAAGGACGGAGTATCAAACCCTTGCAGACGCGCAGGAAAACGCATGTGTAGCGATTACCATACGGTGTATTCAATTCGTTACGGATGAGTCGCGCTTTTCCTCCAACCACCGAGCCCGTCCAAGAACTGAAACTAAAAGTTTCCTCAGAAAGTCACTGAGGTGCTTTTCGTATAAAGATAAAAGAACTTACATGAATTAAGTTGCTTGAGGGTTTTTACGTGTTTGCAAGATTCGTACTGCGACTTCGTCGGACCGTTCTCTTATTCTGGCTAGCGCTTTTCGTATTGGCTTTGTTTATGTATTTTAAGTGCGTTCTTGGTTGAAAAAATACCATTTTTGGGTCAAGTGTCTCGTGAGTCCAAATTGCCGGCCAGTTTCGTATTGAGCAGTTTAGTAGTTTGAGGCATGTTCTCATTCATAAGGAGAATGGCAATGAAAAGAACAATCGCTGATTTCACCGAACTTGAGTTTCTTGAGTTTATCAAGGCAATAGGATCTGCTGATCCAGTGCTGTATCCAACAGAACGGTCGCATACTGATGCCGTTATTGAGTTCGAGCGTCTCTCGGAGCACCCGCTTGGGTCGGACCTGCTTTACCGGCCTTCTGCGAATGGGATAAAAGACTCTCCTGAGGTAATGTTGAAAGTTGTCAAGCAATGGCGGGTCGAGCAAGGCTTGCCGGGCTTCAAGGACGCCTGATAATGGCACCTCTTTCACCCTCTGTCGCATAACTGACTCATTAGCGCGATGCAGTTCCAGCGCTGTACTGAAGTTCAGCCGGGCCAGTGTCCATTGCGGATCGCTGTCCCGGCTGAATTGACGTCATCTTCAAACCGATAAAAATTCAGCCATCATCTTCCGCTTACAACGCCACAAAAAACGGCAGTGCCAGATACAGCTTGATCACGATCACATTAATGATGTCGATAAAGAACGCCCCGACCATCGGCACCACCAGAAACGCGATCTGCGAAGGCCCGTAGCGCTGCGTTACGGCCTGCATGTTGGCAATGGCGGTGGGCGTGGCACCGAGCCCGAAGCCGCAATGCCCGGCAGCCAGTACCGCGGCATCGTAGTTGCGGCCCATCACGCGGAAGGTGATAAAGATGGCGAACAGCGCCATCACCAGTGTTTGCGCGGCCAGCAATATGAAGAACGGCAGCGCCAGTGCCGCCAGGTCCCACAGCTTGAGCGACATCAGCGCAATCGCCAGAAACAGCGACAGACTGACGTTACCCAGCACCGAGACTTCCCGCTCGAACACGTGGTACATGCCCAGCGCCGACAGCCCATTGCGCAGCACCACGCCGACGAACAACACGCACACGAAGGTTGGCAGTTCGAATGCAGTACCCAGCAGCGCACCATTGAGCAGCGAGCCTGCCAGCAGGCTGACCGCAATCAGGGCCAAGGTTTCGACGAAGGAGAACGAGGTGATCAGGCGTTCGGTGTTCGGCTGTTCGAAGCCCTTGGGCAGAATTGCCGTTGACTCTCCGCTGCTGTGAAGCTTGGCGCGCTTGATCAACAGGCGTGCGACCGGGCCGCCAATCAACCCACCCAGCACCAGCCCGAAGGTTGCACAGGCCATGGCCAGTTCGGCGGCTGAGGCGAGCCCGTATTTGTCGCTGAACGTCGCGCTCCAGGCAGCCCCGGTGCCGTGGCCACCAGAGAGGGTGATCGAGCCTGCCAGTAGGCCCATCAATGGGTCGAGCCCAAGCGCTTTGGCCAAACCAATGCCCATGGCGTTCTGCACCAGCAGCAGGCCGGTTACCACCAGCAGAAACACCACGACTACCCGGCCGCCTTTTTTCAGGCTGCTGAAATCGGCGCTCAGGCCGATGGTGGCAAAGAATGCCAGCATCAGCGGGGTTTGCATGGACGTATCGAACTGAACCCGTATGTCGAAGCTGCGCAGTGCCAGCAGTACCAAGGCAACCAGCAGGCCGCCGGCGACCGGTTCGGGGATGTTGTAGGCGCGCAGAAAACCCACCCGTTGCACCAGGCCTCGGCCCAGCAGCAGTACCAATGAAGCGGCGACCAGTGTCCCGTAGAAATCGAGTTCAAACATCAGAGGGCTCTTTGTTGTTCTCGGAGGCGGGCCGGCCCTGAATGACAGGAACGGGCCTGGGCCTCGTCGGTGACAGTTGAATTAAAGGGTCACCATTTTTGCAGCCATCTGTGTCTTAAAAGATTAGGAAAAGTCTGATCTTTCAGGGCTTGCCAGGGATACCGTACTTGCGCAGCCGCTGTGCGATAGCGGTGTGGGAGGTTTGCAGGCGCCCTGCCAGTTGCCGGGTAGAGGGGTAGCTGGCGTACAGCCGTTGCAGCAACTCACGCTCGAAATCGCCCACCGCCTGCTCCAGGCTGGCCACTTCGCCGTCGTGCCCACGGGCGACCGAGGTGCCGGCAATGTCCAGGTCGCCGATGTCCACCAGGGTGCTTTCGCAGATGGCGGCTGCGCGGAAGATCACGTTCTGCAACTGGCGCACGTTGCCAGGCCATGGGTTGGCCAGCAGCGCCGAATGGGTGGCGGGGGTCAGCCGGCAGGCCGGGCGCTGGATCTGGGTGCAGGCTTGCTGCATGAAAAAATGCGCCAGCATGAGGATGTCCTGGCCACGGTCGCGCAGTGGCGGCACCTGCAGGTTGAGCACGTTCAGGCGGTAGAACAGGTCTTCGCGGAACGTGCCTTCGGCGACCATGCGCTCAAGGTCGCGGTGGGTGGCACTGATGATCCGCACATCGACCTTGACCTCGCGGTCGCCGCCCACCCGGCGGAAGCTGCCGTCGCTTAAAAAACGCAGCAGCTTGGCTTGCAGGTACGGCGACATTTCGCCGATCTCGTCGAGAAACACGGTGCCCTGGTTGGCCAGCTCCATCAGCCCGGGTTTACCCCCGCGCTGGGCGCCGGTGAAGGCGCCGGGGGCGTAGCCGAACAGTTCGCTCTCGGCCAGGCTTTCGGGCAGCGCTGCGCAATTGAGGGCCAGAAACGGCGCGCCGCGCCGGCTGCTGATGGCGTGGCAGGCGCGCGCCACCAGCTCTTTGCCAGTGCCGGTTTCGCCGTGCACCAGCAGTGGCGCATCCAGGGCCGCCACCCGCAAGGCGCGGGCCTTGAGGGTGCGGATGGCCGGGGAGTCGCCAAGCATGGCGTCGAAGCCTTCGGCATGGTCGTGGTGCAGCGCCGATAGCCGCTCGCCCATGCGCGTGGGCGGGTACAGCGTCAGCAGGCCGCCTGCGTTGGTAATGGGCGTGGCGTCCAGCAGCAGGCTCTGGCCGTTGAGCTGCATTTCGCGCATGGGCAGGTGGAAGTTGTTGTCGCGCAGGGTTTGCAGCAGTTCGGGGTCGCCGAACAGCTCGCCGATCGAGCGCCCGGCCGATTCACGCCCGCACAGGGCGATCAGCGCCGGGTTGGCCAGCAGGACCTGGCCTGCGCTGTCGACGGCCAGCACCGGGTCGCTCATCGCCGCCAGCAGGGCGTCGAGTTGCAGGTGGCGGCGTTGGCCGGGAAGAATGTCGACCACTTCCACCGACTGCACGCCGCGCACCTCGAACAGCGCATCGTGCAGTTCTTCGAGCACGGCAGGGCTGAGGGTCGGGGCGTCGATATAGACGTTGGGCGGGACCATTTCCACGGCATCGAGGTTGAGGTTGCGGGCACCGAGCAGGGCCAGGACTTCCTGGGTAATGCCGACGCGGTCGATGAAGCTGACGTGGATGCGCATGGGGAGGCGAAGGTCGTGGCCGGGGAGGGCAGTAGTATGCCTTGGGGGTCGGGTTAAGCCTATTGCAGTGCCAGTGCTGGGGGATGCGCGCAGCCTGTTCCGGCCTCATCGCAGGCTGGCGCCAGCTCCCACAGGGCTCGTCCATCCCCATATCGATGCCGTATACGCGGTCAGTGTAGGAGCGGCCTTGTGTCGCGAAAGGGCTGCGAAGCAGCCCC
>NZ_JABWRG010000118.1:0-14179 GCF_014268825.1 Pseudomonas sp. SWRI51
GGGCTGCGCAGCAGCCCTGAAAACCCACGGGTAATCCCCAGGGCTGCTGCGCAGCCCAACGCGGGACAAGCCCGCTCGCCACAAAGGAGCTCGCCACAAGGAGATATGTCTGGCGAGAAAAGGCTTGCACAAAACCATAGAATCTCCCACACGGGCCGCGTCATCTGTGGGAGCGACCCGCGGCACTCATGCAGTCTCACACCGAGAAAAACACCCCAACCTGACCTGGATCAATTGACACCCGCCATATCACGTTTATTCAAAGCCCCCAACGCGACTAAGTGTCGCAGCAAGGCCCCGAGCTGCCATCAGCGGCGTATCATGGGCCGCATAGCGCTAGCACAACGCGCATGACCGCGGCCAGCACGCACAGGCCGCGGCGTTTCTCCACTGCCGTGGGACTAGATGATGAGCAAGCAAATACCGGTACATGATGTAACCCCGCCTGCCAGCAAAGGGAAGGATTCCGTCGACCTCTACGCCTCGCGCGAAAAAATCTACACCCGCGCCTTCACCGGCCTTTTCCGCCGCCTGCGCATGGTCGGCGGCGCCGGCCTGTTCCTGCTCTACTTCGGCACCGTATGGCTGAACTGGGGCGGCCACCAGGCCGTATGGTGGAACCTGCCCGAGCGCAAGTTCTACATCTTCGGCGCCACCATCTGGCCGCAAGACTTCATCCTGCTGTCCGGCATCCTCATCGTCGCAGCCTTTGGCTTGTTCTTCATCACCGTCTACGCCGGGCGCGTCTGGTGCGGCTACACCTGCCCGCAGAGCGTCTGGACCTGGGTGTTCATGTGGTGCGAAAAAGTCACCGAAGGCGACCGCAACCAGCGCATGAAACTCGACAAGGCGCCCATGAGCGCCAACAAGTTCGTGCGCAAGCTGGCCAAGCACAGCCTATGGCTGCTGATCAGCTTCGTCACTGGCATGACCTTCGTCGGCTACTTCGCCCCGATTCGCGAACTGGTGTACGAATTCTTCACTGGCCAAGCCGACGGCTGGGCCTACTTCTGGGTTGGCTTCTTCACCCTGGCCACCTACGGCAACGCCGGCTGGCTGCGCGAGCAGGTGTGCATCTACATGTGCCCCTACGCCCGCTTCCAGAGCGTAATGTTCGACAAAGACACACTGATCGTCTCCTACGACCCGCGCCGCGGCGAAACCCGCGGCCCGCGCAAAAAAGATGCCGACTACAAGGCCCAGGGCTTGGGCGACTGCATCGACTGCACCATGTGCGTGCAGGTCTGCCCCACCGGCATCGACATCCGCGACGGCCTGCAGGTCGAGTGCATTGGCTGCGCCGCGTGCATCGATGCCTGCGACACCATCATGGACAAGATGAACTACCCCAAAGGCCTGATCAGCTACACCACCGAGCACAACCTGTCCGGGCAGAAAACCAACATGCTGCGCCCACGCCTGATCGGCTACGCCTTGGTGCTGCTGGTGATGATCGGCGCCCTGGCCACCGCCTTCGCCATCCGCCCGCTGGTCGGCTTCGACGTCGCCAAGGACCGCGTGCTGTACCGCGAGAACGCCCAAGGGCGGATCGAGAACGTGTACAGCCTCAAAGTGATGAACAAGGACCAGCGCGACCACGTCTACCTGCTCGACGCCACCGGCGTGCCAGACCTGCAACTGACCGGCCAACGCGAGATCCGCGTGGCAGCAGGCGACATCGTCAGCCTGCCGGTGCAGCTGTCGGTCGCCCCGCAAAGCCTGCCGTCGACCACCAACGAAATCACCTTCACCCTGAAAGACGCCGACGACAGCGCCAGCCAGGTCGAAGCCAAGAGCCGCTTCATCGGCCCACAGATCCGTTAAGAGAGAACCTGCACAATGCCTGCCGCCACCGCCGCCAGCCCTTGGTACAAACACCTCTGGCCCTGGATCATCATCGGTATCCTCACCACCTCCGTGTGCCTGAGCCTGACCATGGTCAGCATCGCCGTGCGCAACCCCGACAACCTGGTCAACGACAACTATTATGAGGCCGGTAAAGGCATCAACCGCTCGCTCGACCGCGAGCTGCTGGCGCAGACCCTGAACCTCAAGGCCAGCATCTACCTGGACGAGTTGACCGGTGAGGTCCAGGTGCACCTGAGCGGCAACAGCAGCCCGCAAACCCTGGAGCTGAACCTGATTTCGCCAACCCAGCCGGAGCGCGACCGCAAGGTGCAACTGGCGCGCAGCGAGCCGGGCCGTTACGTTGGCCAGCTCGACGACAAAGTCGAAGGGCGGCGTTTCGTCGAGCTGCTCGGCAGCCAGGACGGCCACGTATGGCGCTTGTTCGAGGAAGAAAAAGTCGAGCACGGCGTGGCCTTGCAACTGGGTGATGAAGCCATCCAAGGCGCCGAACGTCTGTAGCAGCGGCCTTGCGCCGCCAAAGGGCCCGCGTCAGCCAGAAGAGATGTAGATGAACCACCCAACCCCCTGCTATCACTGCGCCCTGCCCGTACCTGCCGGCAGCCGCTTCACTGCCGTGGTGCTTGGCGAGCCGCGGGCGTTCTGCTGCCCAGGCTGCCAGGCGGTGGCCGAGTCCATTGTCGCCGGGGGCCTTGAGCACTATTACCAGCACCGCAGCGACAGCAGCGCCAACCCCGAGGCCCTACCCCGGCAGCTACAGGACGAACTGGCGCTGTATGACCGTGACGATGTGCAACGCAACTTCGTGCGCCACGCAGGTGAACTGGCCGAAGCCACCTTGTTGGTCGAAGGCATCAGTTGCGCCGCATGTGGCTGGCTGATCGAAAAACACCTGCGCAACCTGCCAGGGGTCAGCGAAGCACGCCTGAACCTGTCCAACCACCGCCTGCTGCTCAGTTGGGCCGACGCCGAGCTGCCGCTGTCAACGCTGCTGGCCGAGCTGCGCCACATCGGCTACGCCGCACACCCCTATCAGCCGGACAAAGCCGCCGAGCAACTGGCCCAGGAAAACCGCAGCGCCTTGCGCCGGCTGGGTGTGGCCGGGCTGTTGTGGTTCCAGGCAATGATGGCAACCATGGCCACCTGGCCGGAATTCAACATCGACCTGTCACCCGAACTGCACACCATCCTGCGCTGGGTGGCGCTGTTCCTGACCATCCCCATCGTGTTCTACAGCTGCGCGCCGTTTTTCAAAGGCGCCGCCCGCGACCTGCGTACGCGCCGCCTGACCATGGATGTCTCGGTATCGCTGGCCATCGGCCTGGCCTTCGGTGCCGGTATCTGGACAGCGATCACCGGCAGCGGCGAGCTGTATTTCGACACCGTGGGCATGTTCGCGCTGTTCCTGCTCACCGGCCGCTACCTCGAACGGCGCGCCCGCGAGCGTACGGCGGCGGCCACCGCGCAACTGGTCAACCTGCTGCCAGCCTCGTGCCTTCGGGTGGGCAGCGATGGCCAGGCCGAACGCATTCTGCTGGGCGAATTGCAGTGTGGCGACCATGTGCAGGTGCTGCCTGGGGCGGTCATTCCTGCGGATGGTTGCATTGTCGAGGGGCGCTCCAGCGTCGATGAGTCGCTGTTGACCGGCGAATACCTGCCACAGCCCCGGCGCGCTGGCGACCGGGTTACCGGCGGCACGCTCAATGTCGAAAGCGCACTGACCGTGCAAGTGCAGGCGCTCGGCCAGGACTCGCGCCTGTCAGCCATCGTCCGCCTGCTGGAGCGGGCGCAATCAGAAAAACCGCGCCTGGCCGAAATCGCCGACCGTGCCTCGCAGTGGTTCCTGCTGTTCACCCTGGTTGCGGCAGCAGTGATCGGCCTTGTGTGGTGGCAACTGGATGCCACGCGCGCGTTCTGGATCGTGCTGGCGATGCTGGTTGCCACCTGCCCTTGCGCGCTGTCACTGGCCACCCCCACGGCGCTCACGGCCGCCACCGGCACCTTGCACAAGCTTGGCTTGCTGGTGACCCGGGGCCATGTGCTGGAAGGCCTGAACCAGGTCGATACGGTCATTTTCGACAAGACCGGCACCCTCACCGAAGGCCGCCTGGCACTGCGCAGCATCCGCCCCCTGGGGCGCCTCGATAGCGACCAGTGCCTGGCCCTGGCCGCCGCCCTGGAAAACCGCTCCGAGCACCCCATCGCCCGCGCCTTCGGCCGCGCCGCCCGCCCCGCCGACGCGGTCAATGCCGTGCCCGGGCTCGGGCTTGAGGGGGTGGTCGACGACTTGCGCCTGCGCATCGGCCAGGCCACCTTCGTCTGCGCCCTGAGCGGCGCCGAAATACCAGCGGTGCCCGAACAACGCGGGCAATGGCTGCTGCTGGGCGACCGCCAAGGCCCGCTGGCCTGGTTCGGCCTGGATGACCGCCTGCGCGAAGATGCCGCAGGCCTGGTCGCAGCCTGCAAGGCGCGCGGCTGGCAGACCCTGCTGTTGTCCGGCGACAGCTCGCCGATGGTCGCCGAGGTGGCCCAGCAACTGGGCATCGACCAGGCCGTAGGCGGCATGCGCCCGGACGACAAACTGGCCCGCCTGAAACAACTACAGGCCGCAGGGCGCAAGGTACTGATGCTCGGCGATGGGGTCAACGACGTGCCGGTACTGGCTGCCGCCGACATCAGTATCGCCATGGGCAGCGCCACGGAACTGGCCAAGACCAGCGCCGATGCGGTGCTGCTGTCGAACAACCTCAATGCGTTGGTGCAGGCCTTCACGCTTGCCCGGCGCACGCGGCGCAACATTGTCGAAAACCTGCTCTGGGCGAGCCTGTACAATGGCCTCATGTTGCCGTTCGCAGCGCTTGGCTGGGTCACCCCGGCATGGGCGGCGGTCGGCATGTCGCTGAGCTCGCTGATCGTCGTGCTCAATGCGCTGCGCCTGACCCGTCAAGCCAAGGCCCAGCCCGAACCGGCAGCAGCGCCACTTGCAAGGAACACCCTATGCCCGCCCTCTACGTGATGATCCCCGCAGCCCTGCTGCTGGTGGGCGTTGCCGTGTACATTTTCTTCTGGGCGGTGGACAGCGGCCAGTACGAAGACCTTGAAAGCCCGGCGCACAGCATTCTGTTCGATGACCAGGACCCGCGCCACCAGGCCGCGGTCAAGGCCGAGGACGCCAAGCACGACGACCAGGCGCCGCCGCCAAATGCCTGACCTGCTGCCACTGCTGGGCTCTGCCCTGGTGCTTGGCCTGCTAGGCGGTGGCCACTGCCTGGGCATGTGCGGCGGCTTGATGGGCGCACTGACCATGGCCATCCCCGCCGAGCAACGCGCCCTCCGCTTGCGCTTGTTGCTCGCCTACAACCTCGGCCGGGTGCTCAGTTATGCCTGCGCCGGCCTGTTGCTCGGCCTGGCCGGCGTGGCCTTGGCCAGCAGCCCGCTGGCCGCTGTGCTGCGGGTGGTGGCCGCACTGCTGCTGATCACCATGGGCCTGTACCTGGCCGGCTGGTGGAGTGGTCTGACCCGCATCGAAGCGCTGGGCCGCGGGCTGTGGCGCCGGGTGCAGCCAGTGGCGAGCCGGTTGTTGCCGGTGTCCAGCGTGCCGCGTGCGTTGCTGCTGGGTGCATTGTGGGGCTGGCTGCCGTGCGGGCTGGTCTACAGCACGCTGCTGTGGGCGGCCAGCCAAGGCAATGCGCTGCACAGCGCAGCGTTGATGCTGGCGTTCGGCGTCGGCACCTGGCCGGTACTGCTGGCGACGGGGCTGGCGGCTGAGCGCGTTGGCGCGGTGATCCGCAGGCGCGGGGTACGCATGGCCGGTGGCGTGCTGGTGATACTGTTCGGGCTATGGACCCTGCCTGGGCCGCATCAGCACTGGCTGATGGGGCACTAGGGAAATTCTGAAAAAGGCTTCCTGATTTGGCAAAATCTCCGGATACCCGTCGCCGAGCTTTTCGATGATGAAACAGATGTCCTTCGCCGACGCCGAGTAAGCCGGCAAGCGCAAGCAGACCCGTAAGGAGTTGTTCCTGATCGAGATGGATCAGGTGGTGCCCTGGAAGGGTTTGATTGCGCTGATCGAGCCGCATTATCCAAAGGGTGAAGGTGGTCGTCCGGCCTACCCATTGATGGCGATGCTGCGTGTACATCTGATGCAGAACTGGTTCGGCTACAGCGATCCGGCGATGGAAGAGGCTTTGTATGAGACGACCATTCAGCGTCAGTTTTCTGGTCTGAGCCTTGAGCGAATCCCGGACGAAACTACCATTCTTAATTTCCGCCGATTGCTGGAAAAGCACGACTTGGCGACCGGAATTCTCGGCGTCATCAATGGTTATCTGGGCGACCGTGGGCCTGTCGTTGCGTCAGGGCACCATCGTCGATGCCACCCTGATTCATGCCCCCAGTTCGACCAAGAACAAGGACGGCAAGCGCGATCCCGAGATGCACCAGACAAAGAAGGGAAACCAGTATTACTTCGGGGCCAAAGCACATATCGGTGTCGATGATGAGTCGGGCCTGGCGCACAGCGTGGTGGTCACGGCGGCCAATGTTGAGGAAGACGTGGTGTGCGCCGATGCGGGTTACACCGGGGCCGAGAAGCGCGAAGAGCACGCGGGGCGCGAGGTAATCTGGCAAATTTCAGCCCGACGCAGCACTTACAAAAAGCATGGAAAACGCAGTGCCCTGTACAAGGCGATACGCAAGATCGAGAAGGCCAAGGCTCAGGTTCGCGCCAAGGTCGAGCACCCGCTTCGGGTGATCAAGCGCCAGTTCGGTTATACGAAGGTGCGCTTGCGAGGCTTGGTGAAGAACACTGCACAGATGGTGACGCTGTTCGCTCTGTCGAACCTGTGGATGGCACGCCGACACTTGTTGGCGAACGCAGGAGAAGTGCGCGTGTAATACAGGAAATGGCTGCGGCGCAGTGGCTTGCAGTGGCCGATGAGCCTGAAAAGTCGAAGAGGATTGGTCAAATTTCGACGGGCGTCGTTTTTTGAAGTGCTGATCGTTCGATAGCCGGAAAATATCCGGCCATTTCAGACCATCCCTAGCCCACCGACTGCCTACCTGTCATCGTTCTCAACGCGGTCCTGCACCGTACGATTATTTTAGGCAAGCGCCAAACGCTACTTTCAATTGTCAACTGGCAAAAATGCCAGCTGTGTGAGTAGTGCTACGGGGTCATGATCAATATCAGTGATGCCTTAGCGTGGGATCACTTGAACATGCCACGACAGCGAGCGCTGTTCTGCTTATCCGCCTGGATAATGAGGTGCGACGATGAGTGTGATGCACTGGGGGTTGGTTATCAATGGAATAGCGTTGTTTTTAGTGGTCATGTTTAAAGCGTTGCTGCAGGCGCGTAAATCAAAAGTCATCCAGTCGATGTATTCCATCAGAAGTGCATCCTATGCGCCGTATTCAAATAGTTCGTCTTTCGAAAAGCGCAGTCGTGTAACAGTCAAGCAAATGACTCGAGAGCTGACGGTGCTCAGTCGCTACCTACCACAAATTCGGACTTACTCCGTTTCTGGTGTTCAGGCATGGATACCACGTATTGCTGGTTCGCTGGGTATGAAGGTCAGTTTGGGTATTTGGATTTGTGATGACGAAAGAAAGAATGCAATGGAGATTGCCCGGGCAGTAGTGATCTTGCGTAAGTGTAATAACATTGTGCGGGTTGTGGTAGGTAATGAGGTTTTGTTTAGGCATGATTTGCCATTGGGGCGACTCAAGGAATATATGCGCGAAGTGAAGTTGATAACAGAGCTTCCGGTGACAACTGCGGAGCTTTGGCACATATGGTTGAGCCATCCCTCCTTGTCCGATTACGTAGATGAAATAACCATACATACGCTTCCGTTCTGGGAAGGCGTGTGCCTTGCTGATGCGGTGAACCACACGGTGAGCGCGGTGGGCAAGGTGATTTCAGCATTTCCGGGCCGAAAGATCTATGTCGGCGAAGTAGGGTGGCCCTCTGGTGGGCATGCACTGAATACAATGCCTGCAGATGAGTATCAACAAGCGGAATATATTAGAGGCGTGATCAGTGAGTTCAACAGCATGGGGGTGGATTACAATGTGATCGAAGCATTCGATCAGCGTTGGAAACGCTCGGAAGGCACGGTGGGCCGGCATTGGGGGATGTTCAGGAGTGACGGGAGGGTAAAGTTTGTACTCGGCGGAAAAACCTCAGTCCCTGTTAAAGGGATTCAAGTATTCTTGTACGAATTCTTTAGAGGCGCGCTAGGTCGAGCATTACTACTTTGCAGCGGGTTCGCCATGTTGCTTGCGCTCGCCGAAAGGGTATGGTACGGGCTTTCGACTTTGTCTCCGGTCGATCAATTGGTTGCGATCAATGTATGGTGCGTGTGGTGTATCTGCGTGCTCTTGATCTCGCTACACGAAACAGTCGACGGGTACTTGATGCCACGGAACAACACTTTTTTTTCAGCGCCTGACAGCGAGGGCCAGGTTTCCTACAAAGTCGCTATCCACATCGCGTGCAGAAATGAGCCGCCCACTATGGTGAAAGATACATTGTCCCGGATAAGCGAGCTGTTCCATGGGGATTATGAGGTTCATGTTATTGACAATAATACGGATCAGGAAAGTTTCTGGATGCCGGTCCAGGCACACTGCCTTGCCTTAGGGAGTAAATTCAAGTTCTGGCGGGTTGAGAGGATTGTCGGTAATAAGGGTGGGGCATTAAATTTCTTGCTGGATAAGACGTCTGATGACGTTGATATAATTGCCGTGGTTGATTCGGATTATCAGGTCGAGCAGGACTGGCTAGGGCTTACTTCTCTATTTTATGATCCTGAAGTCGCTGTTCTGCAGTCGCCGCAGGATTATCGTGACCAAGTTTCGCTGTTCAAGAGGTTGTGCTATTACGAATATAAGAGCTTCTTCAATGTCGGCATGCTGATTCGAAACAATTTCAATGCCATCATCCTTCATGGCACCATGACGTTGATCCGCGCGCGTGTACTGAGGACGCTCCGATGGTCGGAGCAATGTGTCTGTGAGGATGCCGAGCTTGGATTGAGGATTCTTCAACAGGGGCACAAGATGAGATATATTCCGGTTTCTTACGGGAAAGGCCTGATGCCGGATAATTTCTATGACTACAAGCGCCAACGTTTCCGCTGGGTGAGGGGGGCAGTACAGATCCTGAGGGGCCATGCGAAAATAATTTTCCTAAAAAATGAACAGCTCTCATGGACACAACGCTATCAATTCGTCATCGGGTGGATGCACTGGCTGTCCCAAGCGGGAGGACTATTGATGACAAGTGCGCTTATTGGATGGTCGGCACTTTCCTTGGTGGCACCTTCGGCCGCGTCCTCCTACCCTCTGCTTATATCGGGCTCACTGGTCGGAGCCTTTCTGGTTACGCTGTTCGCTCAAACAGTCCTTTATGTGCGTTACAGCCCGGATGGAACTTCCAATGCGTGGCTGTCGATTCTTGCAAGTCATGCATTGAATCATGTCGTCGCACAGGCGGTGTTTTATTCGATTTGGTCGAAGTCGACGAGGTTTATCGTGACGCCCAAGCAGACGGCTAGCAGCTCTCTAGGCAGAGTTCTGAGTAGCTGTGCTGGAGAGGCGTTATTATTTGCCATGTTGATGGCTTGTGCATTACTGGTCATGTGCTTGCCAGCACTGACATTGTCCTCTGTGGTGTGGAGCGTGATGTTGATTACCCGCAGTTTTCCTTATGCAGCTGCATTGGTCATGGCGTGTTTGTCCGCGGCAGCGAAGCGCCCTGAAACGAGCATGGGCAGTCACAAAAAAACATTGTGAATGATCGCGATGCCAAGGCCAGCTTGCCGTAGCGCCCTTGGAGTATCCTGGGCTTGCTGATGTGCACGAAATCTCATAATGATCAGGCATTGCTCAGAGGCCTGTTAGGGAAATTCTGAAAAAGGCTTCCTGATTTGGCAAAATCTCCGGATACCAGTCGCCGAGCTTTTCGATGATGAAACAGATGTCCTTCGCCGACGCCGAGTACGCCGGCAAGCGCAAGCAGACCCGCAAGGAGTTGTTCCTGATCGAGACGGATCAGGTGGTGCCCTGGAAGGGTTTGATTGCGCTGATCGAGCCGCATTGTCCAAAGGGTAAAGGTGGTCGTCCGGCCTACCCATTGATGGCGATGCTGCGTGTACATCTGATGCAGAACTGGTTCGGCTACAGCGATCCGGCGATGGAAGAGGCTTTGTATGAGACGACCATTCTGCGTCAGTTTTCTGGTCTGAGCCTTGAGCGAATCCCGGACGAAACTACCATTCTCAATTTCCGCCGATTGCTGGAAAAGCACGACTTGGCGACCGGGATTCTCGGCGTCATCAATGGTTATCTGGGCGACCGTGGCCTGTCGTTGCGTCAGGGCACCATCGTCGATGCCACCCTGATTCATGCCCCCAGCTCGACCAAGAACAAGGACGGCAAGCGCGATCCCGAGATGCACCAGACGAGGAAGGGAAACCAGTATTACTTCGTGGCCAAAGCACATATTGGTGTCGATGATGAGTCGGGCCTGGTGCACAGCGTGGTGGTCACGGCGGCCAATGTTGCGGACGTCACGCAGGTCGGCAAACTGCTGCACGGTGAGGAAAACGTGGTGTGCGCCGATGCGGGTTACACCGAGGCCGAGAAGCGCGAAGAGCACGCGGGGCGCGAGGTCATCTGGCAAATTGCAGCCCGACGCAGCACTTACAAAAAGCATGGAAAACGCAGTGCCCTGTACAAGGCGATACGCAAGATCGAGAAGGCCAAGGCTCAGGTTCGCGCCAAGGTCGAGCACCCGCTTCGGGTGATCAAGCGCCAGTTCGGTTATACGAAGGTGCGCTTGCGAGGCTTGGTGAAGAACACTGCACAGATGGTGACGCTGTTCGCTCTGTCGAACCTGTGGATGGCACGCCGACATTTGTTGGCGAACGCAGGAGAAGTGCGCGTGTAATACGGGAAATGGCTGCGGCGCAGTGGCTTGCAGTGGCTTGCAGTGGCCGATGAGCCTGAAAAGTCGAAGAGGATTGGTCAAATTTCGACGTGCGTCGTTTTTTGAAGTGCTGATCGTTCGATAGCCGGAAAATATCCGGCTATTTCAGACCATCCCTAGGGGCAGCTAAAAGCTTGCAGCTCGCCGCAGGCGCTTGCAGCTTGATACAAATCAACATAGAAACTTACATCCATCCCTAGACTCCGGGTACTGCTGCTCTATCCGGGGACTGCCCACATGCTCGAAGAACTTCACTGGGACCCCGACCTGATCCGCCGCTACGATCTGGCCGGGCCACGCTACACCTCTTACCCGACCGCCGTGCAACTGCACAGCGAGGTGGGCTCGTTCGACCTGCTCCACGCGCTGCGCGAAAGCCGCCGGGCGGCACGTCCGCTGTCGCTGTACGTGCATGTGCCGTTCTGCGCCAACATCTGCTACTACTGCGCCTGCAACAAAGTCATCACCAAGGACCGCGGCCGCGCCGCACCTTACCTGCAACGCCTGGAGCAGGAAATCCAGCTGATCGCCTGCCACCTCGACCCCAAACAGCGCGTCGAGCAGTTGCACTTTGGCGGCGGCACGCCGACTTTTCTCAGCCATGCCGAATTGCGCCAGTTGATGGCCACGCTGCGCCAGCATTTCAACCTGCTGGACGACGACTCTGGCGACTATGGCATCGAACTGGACCCGCGTGAGGCCGACTGGTCGACCATGGGCCTGCTGCGCGAACTGGGCTTCAACCGCGTCAGCCTCGGTGTGCAGGACCTCGACCCGGCCGTACAGCGCGCGGTCAACCGCCTGCAAAGCCTGGAGCAGACCCGCGCCCTGATTGAAGCGGCGCGCACGCTGCAGTTCCGCTCGGTCAACCTTGACCTGATCTACGGCCTGCCCAAGCAGACGCCAGAAGGCTTTGCACGCACCGTCGAGGAGGTGATCCGCCTGCAACCGGACCGCCTTTCAGTGTTCAACTATGCCCACCTGCCCGAGCGTTTCATGCCGCAGCGGCGCATCGACAGCAACGACCTGCCGGGCCCGGCAGCCAAGCTTGAAATGCTCCACGCCACCATCGAACAGCTCACCGCTGCAGGCTATCGATACATCGGCATGGACCACTTCGCCCTGCCCGACGACGAGCTGGCCATCGCCCAGGAAGAAGGCACCCTGCAGCGTAATTTCCAGGGTTACACCACCCATGGCCACTGCGACCTGATCGGCCTCGGGGTGTCGTCGATCAGCCAGATCGGCGACCTGTACTGCCAGAACAGCAGCGACCTCAACACCTACCAGGACGCCCTCTCCCACGCCCAACTGGCCACCCAGCGCGGCCTGCTTTGCAATGAGGACGATCGCCTGCGCCGCGCGGTGATTCAGCAGTTGATCTGCCATTTCGAACTGGACTTCGAGCAGATCGAACGCGCTTTCCTGATCGATTTCCGCGGCTACTTCAACGAGCAATGGCCGCAGCTTCAAGCCATGCAACGCGACGGCCTGATCAGCCTGGACGCCAAGGGCATCCGCGTCCTGCCGGCCGGGCGCCTGCTGGTGCGCTCGGTGTGCATGGTGTTCGATGCGTACCTGGCTCAACAAAATCGTCAGCGCTTTTCGAGGGTAATCTGAACAGATAGAGACGTTTGACCACATGGACAGCTTGCCTTGGCAGGCACACTATGGACAGTAGAGGCTAACGCCGTCAGCACGCACCAGAACAGCGCACGCTGGCTTACCGACCTTGTCGTGGGTTACCCTTACGACTTATGTGTGCTTTCTCACAAGGATCGAAGAAATGTCTGAGCCAGTAAAACTGCGCCCACACAACCAGGCCCATTGCAAGGATTGCAGCCTGGCCCCCCTGTGCCTGCCGCTGTCGCTCAACCTTGAGGATATGGACGCACTGGATGACATCGTCAAACGCGGCCGCCCACTGAAAAAAGGCGAGTTCCTGTTCCGCCAAGGTGACGATTTCGGCTCGGTTTACGCAGTCCGCTCTGGCGCGCTGAAAACCTTCAGCCTGAGCGACAGTGGTGAAGAACAAATCACCGGTTTCCACCTGCCCAGCGAGCTGGTCGGCCTGTCCGGCATGGACACCGAAGCCTACCCGGTGTCGGCCCAGGCCCAGGAAACCACCTCGGTGTGCGAAATCCCCTTCGAACGGCTTGATGAGTTGTCGGTGCAGTTGCCGCAACTGCGCCGCCAGTTGATGCGGGTGATGAGCCGCGAAATCCGCGATGACCAGCAAATGATGCTGCTGCTGTCGAAAAAGACCGCCGATGAGCGCATCGCCACCTTCCTGGTCAACCTGTCGGCGCGCTTCCGCGCACGCGGCTATTCGGCCAACCAGTTCCGCCTGAGTATGTCGCGCAACGAAATCGGCAACTACCTGGGCCTGGCGGTCGAGACCGTATCGCGGGTGTTTACCCGCTTCCAGCAGAATGGCCTGCTCAAGGCCGAGGGCAAGGAAGTGCACATCCTCGACCCGATCCAGCTGTGCGCGCTGGCAGGCGGCGCCATAGAAGCCTGACCGCCGGAACAGGTATACTGGCGCCTTGGTTTTTCCAGGATACCTGCCCCATGCACAGCGACACGTTCGACCTCAAAGCCCTGATCCGCCCGGTAGTGGACTTCCCGAAACCGGGCGTCATCTTCCGCGACATCACCCCGCTGTTCCAGTCACCACGCGGGCTGCGCTATGTGGCCGACCAGTTCATCGAGCGCTATGTCGAAGCTGAATTCAGCCACATCGGTGCAATGGACGCGCGGGGCTTTCTGATTGGCTCGATCATCGCCCACCAACTGAACAAGCCGCTGATCCTGTTCCGTAAACAGGGCAAGCTGCCGGCTGACGTGCTGTCTGAGGGTTACCAGACCGAATACGGCGAGGCCTTCCTGGAAGTGCATGCCGACAGTCTGTGCGATGGCGATTCGGTGTTGCTGTTCGATGACCTGATTGCCACGGGTGGCACGCTGCTGGCGGCGGCCAACCTGATCCGCCGCACCGGCGCGCAGGTGTTTGAAGCAGCGGCAATCATCGACCTGCCTGAGCTTGAGGGTTCGCAACGTCTGCAGGCGGCGGGCGTGCCGACCTTCTGCCTGACCGAGTTTTCGCTAAGCGAGTATTAATCGGCGTCTTATTGCGTGAAGCGGGTGGTGGCCTCATCGCAGGCTAGCGCCAGCTACCCCGCAGGCCGCGCTCAACCGCACCAAGGCTGGTTGGACCCAATCCTGTGGAAAATGATAGACAGTCGTGGCGAGCGGGCTTGTCCCGCGTTGGGCTGCGCAGCAGCCCTGAAAACCTCAAGGGCTGCGGCGCAGCCC
>NZ_JABWRG010000119.1:0-14010 GCF_014268825.1 Pseudomonas sp. SWRI51
GCTGCGCAGCAGCCCTGAAAACCCCAGGGGCTGCTGCGCAGCCCAACGCGGGACAAGCCCGCTCGCCACGACTCTCTGTCATTTCCCACAGGATTGGGTCCAACCAGCCATGTTGCGGTTGAGCACGGCCTGCGATAGGGCCAGAACCGGCTAGCGACCGATTCTCCACACAATCCACACAAACCCGCCTCACTGGCTCCACGCAGCCGGCAGACACTGCCCGGCATCGCACATGGAGCCTCACCAATGAACAAGACCTTGGGTTTCAAGCTCGGCACCATCGCCGTGCTGATGTTGTTGCTGCTGATCCCGCTGATGATGATTGCCGGGGTAATCGATGAACGCCAGCAACTACGCGACGACGTAGTGCGCGACATCGCCCGCAGCTCAAGCTTCGAGCAACAGATCAGCGGCCCGATGCTGGTCGTGCCCTACCGCAAATACGAACGCCGCTGGATCGAAAAGGACGGCCAGAGCACCCAGGAAACCTACACCCTCAACGGCAACCTGTACTTCCTGCCAGAAACCTTCGATGCCGACCTCGGCATCGAGACCGAACTGCGCGCCAGGGGCATTTATCAGGCCCGGCTGTTCCACGCCAAGGGCCACCTCAAGGGCCGCTTCAAGCTGCCCGAGCGCTGGGGCATCGAGAAGGACTTCGACGACTACCGCTTCGACAAGCCGTACCTGGTGGTGGGTATCAGTGACATCCGTGGCATCGAAAACACCCCTGAACTGACCATCGACGACCAGCGCCTGGCTTTCGAAGCCGGCACCGGCCTGGACTGGATGCGCGGTGGTGTCCACGTGGCGCTGCCGCAGCTCGACGGCAAGCAAGCGCATGAATTCAACTACGGCTTTGACCTGGCGCTGCAAGGCACCGGCCAACTGCATGTGCTGCCAGTAGGCCGCAGCAGCACCGTGGCCATGCGCGCCAACTGGCCGCACCCAAGCTTCATCGGCAGGTACCTGCCTACCCGTCGCGCCATTGATGAAAGTGGCTTCAGCGCACACTGGCAGACCTCGTTCTTTGCCACCAACCTGGAAGACGCACTGAGCCGCTGCGTAAGCCCGGAGGCGTGCAACACCTACCTGGGCACCACCTTTGGCGTGAGCTTCGTCGACCCGGTGGACCAATACCTGAAGAGCGAGCGGGCAATCAAATACGCGCTGCTGTTCATTGCCCTGACCTTTGCCGGCTTCTTCCTGTTCGAGGTGCTCAAAAGCCTGAGCGTGCATGCGGTGCAGTACATCCTGGTCGGCGCCGCCCTGGCGTTCTTCTACCTGCTGTTGCTGTCGCTGTCCGAGCACCTGGGCTTTGCCCTGGCGTATGGCTTGTCAGCATCGGCCTGTGTGCTGTTGCTGGGCTTCTACCTGAGCCATGTGCTGCACAGTGTCGGCCGTGGGGTGGGCTTTGCCGCGGGGCTATCGGCGTTGTACGCCATGCTCTACGGCTTGCTTAGCGCCGAGGATTACGCGCTGTTGATGGGCTCGCTGCTGTGCTTCGGCCTGTTGGGTGTGTTCATGGTGCTGACCCGCCGTCTGGACTGGTCGCGCGTGGGGAGGGGGGTATGAGGGAGGATCGCGAACTGGGGCGCTGGTTGGCGCTGAGGATTGGGCAGTTGTTTCCGGTAAGGGCCAGTTGACGCCATCGCGGTGGTTCGGCATTCCGAGCAAGCCCGCTCCCACGTTATCCATGTAAATCAGATAGTTAGCGTTTGTTCTATGAGAGCGGGCTTGCCCCGCGAAGAGCGCCTTCAGGTCTGCGGCAAGGTCGCCAGCATCGACGCCCGCTGGCTCACCTCGGCATACCATGCCGCCAACCCCGGCTGGCGCTCACGCCAGCCGAACTCAGGCTGACGCAAGTCCAGGTAACCCAGCGCACAGGCCACCCCGATGGCGGCCAGGTCAAACCCCGACGCCAGCTCGGCAAGGTGCTCCTGTTCGAGGTTGGCCAGGCTGCGGCGGATCTTCTCCCTCTGCGCCGCCACCCAGCCGTCCCACTGCTTGTCGGCAGGGCGCAGGAAGGTTTCGTACCGTGTACCCACGGCTGCATCCATGATCGCATCGGCTTGGGAGGCCAGCGTCAGCCGGCGCCAGCGCGCCGAGCCTTCGCGCGGCAGCAACGGGTTGCCGACGTGCTGGGTGTCGAGGTACTCGCAGATCACCCGGCTGTCGTGCAGCACGCTGCCGTCCTGCAGGCGCAGGGCAGGGATCTTGCCGATCGGGTTGCCCTGGTTGAGCTGCTCGTCACCGTTGACCGGGCTGATGTTAACCGCCTGCAGGGTGACCCGGTCGAGTTGGCCGGTCTCGTGCAGCACCACCATTACCTTGCGCACAAACGGCGACAAGGGCGAATGGAACAGGATCATGGCTCAGTTCCCTTGCAGGCTGGGCGGCAGGCACACGCCCAGGCCGCCGATGCCGCAATAGCCGTTGGGGTTCTTGGCCAGGTACTGCTGGTGGTACGCCTCGGCGAAGTACACCGTTGGCGCCTGGTCGATTTCGGTGGTGATTTCGCCGAAGCCGGCTTTGCTCAGCTCGGCCTGGAAGGCATCGCGGCTGGCCTTGGCTTCTGCCAGTTGCTCAGGCGAGGTGCAGTAGATGGCCGAGCGGTACTGGGTGCCGACGTCGTTGCCCTGGCGCATGCCTTGGGTTGGGTTGTGCAGCTCCCAGAACATCGCCAGCAGCTCGCGGTAGCTGACTTTGTCCTTGTCGAACACCACCAGCACCACTTCGGTGTGGCCGGTCAGGCCCGAGCAGACTTCTTCGTAGGTGGGGTTAGGGGTAAAGCCGCCGGCATAGCCCACCACGGTGCTGACCACGCCTTCACGCTGCCAGAAGCGGCGCTCGGCGCCCCAGAAGCAGCCCAGGCCGAAGATCGCGAAGTCGACGCTGCCTTCAAAGAATGGGCCCAGCAGCGGGGTGTCTTTGAACACGTAGTGGAACTCGGGCAGCGTCATTGGCGTTTCGCGGCCAGGCAAAGCTTGCTCCGCAGTAGGCATGACGTTTTTGTTCACCAGGATTTCCGAACGCAGGACCATGGCCGTTCCTCTGTTTGATATTCAAGAACCTGGGGCCGCTGTGCGGCCCTATCGCAGGCTGGCGCCAGCTCCTACAGGGGCGCCGCGGTCCCTGTGGAGCTGGCGCCAGCCTGCGATAGGGCTGCATAGCAGCCCCAGACAGCAAGTGATGGTGTCTATAGTGCCCGAGCTTTACGCCGCTGTCAGGCCAGAGGCCCGCGCGGATAGCGGCGCAGCTTCTCGCTCAGCTCACGCCCCGGAATTGGCCGGTCGAACAGATACCCCTGGCCCACATCGCAGCGGTGCCGGCGCAGGAAGGCCAGTTGCGCCGGCGTCTCGATGCCTTCTGCAACCACCTTGAGCTTGAGGTTGTGGGCCATGGCCACCACCGCCGAGGTGATCTCCATGTCGTCCTGGTTGTCCGGGATCTCGTTGATGAAGCTGCGGTCGATCTTGATGATGTCGATCGGAAACTTTTTCAGATAGCTCAGCGACGAGTAGCCAGTACCAAAATCGTCCATCGCCAGGGTCAGCCCCAGTGCCTTCAGCTCGTCGAGCTGGCGGTGGGTGTCTTCGCTGGCCTCAAGCAGCAGCCCTTCGGTGAGCTCAAGCTCCAGCAGGTGCGGCGGCAGGGCTTCTTCCTTGAGGATGCTGCCAATGGAATTCACCAGCTCCGGGTCGGAGAACTGCTTGGGCGACAGGTTGATCGCCACGTGCAGGTTGCCCAGGCCGTCCTCGCGCAGTTGCTGGCTCATGCGGCAGGCCTGGCGCACCACCCATTTGCCAATGGGGATGATCAGCCCGGTTTCTTCGGCCACGCTGATGAACTGGTCGGGGCGGATCATGCCGCGCTCCGGGTGGTTCCAGCGCAGCAGCGCCTCCAGCCCCAGCAGGCGACCACTGCGCAGGCACAGCTTGGGCTGGTAGAAGACTTCCAGCTCGTTCTGGGTCAGCGCGCGGCGCAGGTTGTTCTCGACGAACAGCTTGTAGCTGGCCTCGGCATTGAGCACCTCGGTGAACACCTGCACCTGATGCTTGCCGTTGGCCTTGGCCTTGTGCAGGGCCAGGCCTGCGTTTTTCATCAGCGTGGCCGGGTCGGCGCCGTGCAGCGGGGCGCAGGCAAGGCCCACGGAGGCGGTGACGTTGATCAGCTGGTTGTCGACGAACATCGGTTTGTCGAGTGTGCGCAGCAGTTGCTGGGCAACACGCTGGCCGTCTTCCAAGGTGGTGTCGTCGAGCAGCACGGCAAATTCGTTACTGGCAAAGCGCGCCAGGCTGCCGCCGCTGTTCAAGCTGTTGCGCAGGCGCCGTGCCAGGCTGATCAACAGCTTGTCGCCGGTCTGGTGGCCAAGGCTGTCGTTGATGCGCTTGAAATTGTCGATGTCCACCAGCAGCAGGCAGATGGGGCTGGCGCTGTCGCGGGCAAAGCGTTCGTCGAGGCTTCTGATGAACGCCGGGCGGTTGCCCAGGGTGGTCAGGTTGTCGGTATAGGCCAGGCGCTCGATACGCTGCTGGGCCAGCTTGCTCTGGGTGATGTCTTCGTAGATGCCGATGTAATGGGTCAACTCGCGGTTGTCGCCATACACCTTGGAAATCGACAGTTGCCCCCAGTAGGGCTCGAGGTTTTTGCGCCGGCTTTTGAATTCGCCCTGCCAGCTGTTGCCCATGGCCAGACTCGACGGTGAATCGAACAGCAGCTCGCTGAGGTTTTCCAGCGCCGGCAGCTCGGCCAGGTGGTGGCCCTGGACCTCGTCGGTGCTGTACTGGGTGATGGCGGTGAAGCTTGGGTTGACGTATTCCACCACGCCGTCGCAATTGACCAGCAAGAACGCACTGGCGCTTTGCTCGACCGCACGCTGGAACAGGTGCAGCGCGCTGGCGGCCGTGCGCCGGTTGTGGTTGTTGATGACCTGGGCAAACTGGTCGGCCAGCTCGCCGGCAAAGGCAATTTCGTCGGACTGCCAGGCGCGGGCCTTGCCCGACTGCTCCAGGCACAGCACGCCAACCACTTGGCCATCGATGCGGATACTGGCATCGAGCATGGCGTTGTCGATGTCGCCGTGCAGCAGCTCGGACATATCGCGGGTGCGCGGGTCGTGGCTGGCGTTGTGCGCGTCGATGGCGCGGCTGGCGTGCAGGGCTTCGAGGTAATCAGGGAAGCGGCTGGCGTCGATCGCCTCGGGCAGGCGGTGCTGCTGTTCGATGCGGTACCAGGCGCTGATCGGCTCCAGCCGCTGCTCGTTCAGGTACCAGATGCTCGCGCAATCGACGTTGTAGATTTCGCAGGCGCTGCGGGTGATCAACTGTGCGGCCTCAAGCAACGAGTTGCCGACACTGTAGCGCTGGCGCGCCAAGCGCAGGATCAGGTCCTGCTGTGCCCGTACCCGCTCAAGGTGCTCCAGTTGCTCCTGCTGCGCATGCTGGTTGAGCTGCAGTGCCAGTTGCAGGCGGCTGTTGCGCGATTCCAGGTCGTTGGCGTCGAGTTGCGGGCCGTCCATCGGCTGGTCGTCGAGCACCGTCAGGTAGCCGCGCAGCAGTTGCCGATTATGCTGCTTGTAGCTCTCGCCGACTTCGAGCAGGCGCAGCGGCTCGGGGCCGCAGTGCAGGGTGTAGCGCACCCGGTAGTGGTTGCGCTGCGCCAGTTGCGACTGGATGTCATCGTGCAGCTTGTAGCGCGCCTCGGGCTCCATGAGGCTGGCGTACGGTGCATTGATCAGGTTGCACAATTCGGCAGCGGCCAGGCCGAATTGCCGTTCGCAGTTCGGGTCGACGTAAAGCATGGCCCAGCTGGCTTCGTTGAGCCGTTCGAAACGCAGCATGCCGAGCCGCGAGGGCACGGGGAGCTGCGTGACGACCTCGGCCGCCACTCGGCTGGCGGCATCGGGTTGGCTTTTCATCGAAGACTCGCTTGAACAAGGCGGTTGGCGCGGCGGGCCACGGGCTATGCGGCGGCGCTTTGGGCAAGGGTGCATCATGTCCCCCAGCGCTGGCAAGCGGCCATGAGGGATGCTGTGAACAGGTTGTCGGCCAAGTGGGCGACATCTGTAGTTCGTGCGCGGGGTTTTAGGCTGCGCTGCGGGCGTGAAAGCGGCAGGCAAAAAAAGCCCCGCCAATTGGCGGGGTTGAGGTACGAGCGTGGCAGCTCGAAACAGGACCGGCCTGCGCAGTGGCAGGCCGGTTGGCTGCTGGTTACAGCAGCATGGTGCGGATGTCGGTCAGCACGTCGCCCAGGCGCTTGGTGAAGCGTGCGGCGGCGGCGCCGTTGATCACACGGTGATCGTACGACAGCGACAGCGGCAGCATCAGCTTGGGCTGGAAGGCCTTGCCATCCCAGACTGGCTGGATGGTTGCCTTGGAAACACCGAGGATCGCCACTTCCGGCGCGTTGACGATCGGCGTGAAGCCGGTGCCGCCAATGTGGCCGAGGCTGGAGATGGTGAAGCAGGCGCCCTGCATGTCATCGGCCGAGAGTTTCTTGGTGCGGGCTTTTTCAGCCAGCGCCGCAGCTTCGGCAGCCAGTTGCAGCAGGCTCTTCTGGTCGACGTTCTTGATCACCGGGACCAGCAGACCATCCGGGGTGTCCACGGCAAAGCCGATGTGCACGTACTTCTTGCGGATGACAGCTTTGCCGCTTGGTGCCAGCGAGCTGTTGAAGTCTGGCAGTTCCTTGAGCAGGAAGGCGCAGGCCTTGAGCAGCAGTGGCAGGACGGTCAGCTTGACGCCGGCCTTCTCTGCAACGGCTTTCTGGGCAACGCGGAAAGCTTCCAGCTCAGTGATGTCAGCCGAGTCGAACTGGGTAACGTGTGGCACGTTCAGCCAGCTACGGTGCAGGTTGGCGGCGCCGACCTGCATCAGGCGGGTCATGGCCACTTCTTCGACTTCGCCGAACTTGCTGAAGTCGACCACCGGAATCGGCGGGATGCCAGCGCCGCCGGTTGCGCCGGCAGCTGCCGGTGCGGCCGAGGCCTTTTGCATCATGGCTTTGACGTAAACCTGCACGTCTTCCTTGAGGATGCGACCGTGCGGGCCAGTGGCCGACACAGCACCCAGTTCGACGCCGAATTCACGGGCCAGCTGACGCACGGCTGGGCCGGCGTGCACCTTGGCGTTGTTGCCAGCAGCCGGCGCGGTTGCAGCCGGAGCAGCAGCCGGGGCAGCCGGGGCAGCAGCGGCAGGTGCCGCAGCTTCAGCCTTGGCCGGAGCGGCAGCAGCGGCCGGAGCCGGGGCAGCAGCAGGTGCAGCACCTGCGATTTCCAGCTTGAGGATCAGGTCGCCGGTGCCGACTTCGTCGTCCAGCTTGCAGATCACTTCCTTCACCACGCCAGCGGCAGGCGACGGGATCTCCATGGAGGCCTTGTCGGACTCCAGGGTGATCAGCGACTGGTCGGCTTCGACGGTATCGCCGGCCTTGACCAGCACTTCGATGATCTTGGCCTTGCCCGACGAGCCGATGTCCGGCACGTGGATGTCCTGCACGCTGGCAGCAGCCGGGGCTGCAGCAGGTGCTGGGGCCGGTGCGGCTTCGGCGGCAGGTGCAGGTGCAGCAGCCTGGGCAGGCGCGGCTTCAGCAGCCGGCGCTTCGGACGCCGAAGCGCCCTCCGCTTCCAGAACCAGCAGCTCGTCGCCTTCTTTCAGGCGGTCGCCCAGCTTGACCTTCAGTTCCTTGACGATACCGGCCTTGGGCGCCGGGATCTCCATGGAGGCCTTGTCGGACTCCAGGGTCAGCAGGCTCTGGTCGGCCTCGATACGGTCACCGACCTTGACGAACAGCTCGATGATTTCACCTTCACCGCTGCCGATGTCAGGTACGCGAATGAGTTCGCTCACTTAAAAATACTCCTCAGCAGTCCAGTGGGTTGCGCTTGTCCGGGTCGATGCCGAACTTGACGATGGCGTCAGCCACAACCTTGGGTTCGATCTCGCCACGGTCAGCCAGGGCTTCCAGGGCAGCCAGCACCACGAAGTGGCGGTCGACTTCGAAGAAGTGACGCAGCTTCTTGCGGCTGTCGCTGCGACCGTAACCGTCGGTACCCAGGACTTTGAACTCTTTGCTCGGCACCCACTGGCGAATCTGTTCGGCGAACAGCTTCATGTAGTCGGTGGACGCGATAACCGGGCCTTTGCGGCCGGTCAGGCACTCTTCAACATAGCTCTGCTGAGGCTTCTGACCAGGCTTGAGGCGGTTGGCGCGCTCTACGGCCAGGCCGTCGCGACGCAGTTCGTTGAAGCTGGTGACGCTCCACACGTCGGCACCGACGTTGAACTCTTCACGCAGGATCTTCGCCGCTTCGCGGACTTCACGCAGGATGGTGCCGGAGCCCATCAGCTGGACGTGGTGCGCCGCTTCCTTGGTGTCTTCTTCGAGCAGGTACATACCCTTGATGATGCCTTCCTCGACACCGGCCGGCATGGCTGGCTGCTGGTAGGATTCGTTCATCACGGTGATGTAGTAGAAGATGTCCTGTTGTTCTTCGGTCATCTTCTTCATGCCGTCCTGGATGATCACCGCCAGCTCGTAGCCGTAGGTCGGATCATAGGTGCGGCAGTTCGGGATGGTGCCCGCCATCATGTGGCTGTGACCGTCTTCGTGCTGCAGGCCTTCGCCGTTCAGCGTGGTACGGCCGGCGGTACCGCCGATCAGGAATCCACGGGTGCGGCTGTCGCCAGCGGCCCAGGCCAGGTCACCGATACGCTGGAAACCGAACATCGAGTAGAAGATGTAGAACGGCAGCATCGGCTGGTTGTGGCAGCTGTACGAAGTACCGGCAGCGATGAACGACGACATGGCGCCGGCTTCGTTGATGCCTTCTTCGAGGATCTGGCCCTTCTTGTCTTCGCGGTAGAACATCACCTGGTCTTTATCGACTGGCTCGTAGAGCTGGCCGACCGACGAGTAGATGCCCAACTGGCGGAACATGCCTTCCATACCGAAGGTACGGGCTTCGTCCGGGATGATCGGGACGATGCGCTGGCCGATTTCCTTGTCCTTGACCAACTGCGCCAGGATGCGCACGAAAGCCATGGTGGTGGAGATTTCACGGTCGCCCGAGCCGTCCAGGATTGCCTTGAGGGTTTCCAGTGGCGGGGTCGGGATGCTGAAGCTCTTGGCACGGCGCTGAGGCACGAAACCGCCCAGGGCAGCACGGCGCTCGGCCAGGTACTTGGCTTCGGCGGAGCCTTCTTCTGGCTTGAAGAACGGCAGGTTTTCGAGGTCGGCATCCTTGACCGGGATGTCGAAGCGGTCACGGAAGTGACGCAGGCTGTCGACGTCGACCTTCTTGGTGTTGTGCGCGGTGTTCTTGGCTTCGCCAGCACCGGTGCCGTAACCCTTGATGGTCTTGGCCAGAATCACGGTTGGCTGGTCTTTGTGGTTGACCGCCTGGTGATACGCCGCGTAGACCTTGTACGGGTCGTGGCCGCCACGGTTGAGCTTCCAGATCTCGTCGTCGGACAGGTCTTCGACCATGGCCTTGAGTTCCGGGGTGTTGAAGAAGTTCTCACGAACGTACGCGCCGTCTTTGGCTTTGTAGTTCTGGTACTCGCCGTCGATGACTTCGTCCATGCGGCGCTGCAGGGCACCGTTGGTGTCCTTGGCCAGCAGTGGGTCCCAGAAACGGCCCCAGACGACTTTGTTGACGTTCCAGCCACCGCCACGGAACACGCCTTCGAGTTCCTGGATGATCTTGCCGTTGCCGCGAACCGGGCCGTCGAGGCGCTGCAGGTTGCAGTTGATGACGAAGATCAGGTTGTCCAGCTTCTCGCGGCCAGCCAGGGAGATCGCGCCCAGGGATTCCGGCTCGTCGCACTCGCCGTCGCCCATGAAGCACCAGACCTTCTGCTTGCCGGCCGGGATGTAGCCGCGCGCTTCGAGGTACTTCATGAAGCGGGCCTGGTAGATCGCCTGGATCGGGCCAAGGCCCATCGAGACGGTCGGGAACTGCCAGAAGTCAGGCATCAGCCAAGGGTGCGGGTACGACGACAGGCCGTTACCGTCCACTTCCTGGCGGAAGTTGTTCATCTGGTCTTCGCTGATGCGGCCTTCCATGAAGGCGCGGGCGTAGACGCCAGGCGAGGCGTGGCCCTGGAAGAACACCAGGTCGCCGCCGTGTTCTTCGGTCGGGGCCTGGAAGAAGTAGTTGAAGCCGATGTCGTACAGCGTGGCGCTGGAGGCGAAGCTCGAGATGTGGCCGCCCAGGTCCGAGTCTTTCAGGTTGGTGCGCATGACCATGGCCAAGGCGTTCCAACGCACCAGCGAGCGGATGCGGCGTTCCATGAACAGGTCGCCAGGCATGCGTGCTTCGTGGGTGACAGGGATGGTGTTGCGGTATGGCGTGGTGATGGCATATGGCAGCTGCGAACCACTACGGGTGGCCAGCTCGCCCATACGGGTCATCAGGTAATGAGCGCGGTCTTCGCCTTCTTTGTCGAGGACCGACTCCAGGGCATCCAGCCATTCCTGGGTTTCGATTGGATCGAGGTCTTGCATGGCTTGCTCCAGGGCGGAAAGGCCACCAGAATCGATGGCCTGAGTTTGCGACTGGCCTTATGGGCAGACGTCGTGAATTCTTGGAATACCGGACAGTCATCCGGCGCGGTGTAGTTTTACTACAAATGGATTCGCATTTCATGCTTTTGCGCGCCATGGGTAGTAGTAAAACTACACAAATGCGACGTTTGGTCGCACTCCGGGTTGTGGAGAAAATCGTTCATGTTGGTTGGCTGTGTGCCACGAGCAGGTAAAACGTGATGTTTTCAACCATGAATGTGGCTTTTTCAGCTATTTACAACTTTTGTACGACAGTCCAACCGTCAGCCATGAGTGTTTTTTCTACCCCAACCTCTCTCTTTCACGCCGATCAAGGATAGACCATGCGCCTGCCTTTGCCGTCCGATCTGCCCGCAGCCCTGCAACCACTGGTCGCCCGTAACCAACAGTTCCTTCGCGAGGCATTGGCCGGCCACCCTGATCTGCAACTCGATAGCCTGAGCGCCGAACACCGCCACCAGTTCGATCAGGTGGCGGCGGCCAGCGAGTTCGTGCTGACCCACGCCCAGCGTGAGCCGGCGGTGCTGTTCGAGCTGCTGGGCAGCGGCCAGATGGACCGCGCCTACGCCCCCGGCGAGTTGCGCGGGCACGTCAGCGCCGTGGCGCAAGCGGCGCAAAGCGAGGATGAACTGGCGCGCAACCTGCGCCGCGAGCGCAATCGCCAGCAATTGCGCATCATCTGGCGCGACATCACCCGCCAGGCGGCGCTGGGCGAAACCTGCCGCGACCTTTCGGACCTGGCCGATGCGGCCATCGACGAAGCCTATCAATGGCTGTACCCGCGCCATTGCCAGCAGTTCGGCACCCCCATCGGCCAGCGCAGCGGCCAGCCGCAGCACATGGTGGTGCTGGGCATGGGCAAGCTGGGCGCCGTGGAGCTGAACCTGTCGTCGGACATCGACCTGATCTTCGCCTTCCCCGAAGGCGGCGAAACCGAGGGGGTCAAGCGCTCGCTGGAAAACCAGGAGTTCTTCACCCGCCTGGGGCAGCGCCTGATCAAGGCGCTGGACCCGGTGACCGTCGATGGCTTCGTGTTCCGCGTCGACATGCGCCTGCGCCCCTATGGCTCGGCCGGTGCGCTGGTGCTGAGCTTCAATGCCCTGGAGCAGTACTACCAGGACCAAGGCCGCGACTGGGAACGCTACGCGATGATCAAGGCGCGGGTGGTGGCTGGCGACCAGGCTGCCGGCGCGCAATTGCAGGAAATGCTGCGCCCGTTCGTCTACCGGCGTTACCTGGACTTCTCGGCCATCGAAGCGCTGCGCACCATGAAGCAGTTGATCCAGCAGGAAGTGCGGCGCAAAGGCATGGCCGACAACATCAAGCTGGGCGCTGGCGGTATTCGCGAGGTCGAGTTCATCGCCCAGGCCTTCCAACTGATCCATGGCGGGCGCGACCTCAGCCTGCAACAGCGGCCCTTGCTGAAAGTGCTGGCCACCCTGGAAGGGCAGGGTTACCTGCCGCCGGCAGTGGTCACTGAACTGCGCGAAGGCTACCAATTCCTGCGTTATACCGAACACGCCATCCAGGCCATCGCCGACCGCCAGACGCAGATGCTGCCGGACGACGCTACCGACCGCGAGCGTATCGCCTATATGCTCGGTTTCAGCGGCTGGGCCAGCTTCCACGAGCAGTTGATGCGCTGGCGCGGGCGCATCGACTGGCACTTCCGCCAGGTGATCGCCGACCCCGACGACGACGATGCCGAGGGTGAACTGGTGGTGGGCGGTGAGTGGTCGCCGCTGTGGGAGCAGGCTCAGGATGAAGAGGCCGCCTGCCGGCAGCTTGAAGAAGCCGGCTTCAAAAAGCCGGCCGATGCGCTGCGCCGGCTCAACGGCTTGCGCACCAGCCCGTCGCTGCGCTCGATCCAGCGTATCGGCCGTGAGCGGCTGGATGCGTTCATTCCGCGCCTGCTGGCCCAAGCCGTCGAGCACGACGACCCAGACCTGGTGCTGGAGCGGGTGCTGCCGTTGGTCGAGGCGGTGGCCCGGCGTTCGGCATACCTGGTGCTGCTGACCGAAAACCCCGGCGCCCTGCGCCGGCTGCTGACGTTGTGTGCGGCCAGCCCGTGGATTGCCGAACAGATCGCCCGCTACCCGCTGCTGCTCGACGAGCTGCTCAACGAAGGCCGGCTGTTCAGCCCGCCCCTGGCCCCGGAGCTTGCCGCCGAGCTGCGCGAACGCCTGACGCGCATCCCCGAGGATGACCTTGAGCAGCAAATGGAAGCCCTGCGCCACTTCAAACTGGCCCACAGCCTGCGGGTGGCCGCTTCCGAGATCACCGGCAACCTGCCACTGATGAAGGTCAGCGACTATCTGACCTGGCTGGCCGAGGCGATCCTCGATCAGGTGCTGGCCCTGGCCTGGCGCCAGACCGTCGCCCGCCACGGCCAACCGCAGCGCAGCGACGGTAGCCTGTGCGACCCCGGGTTCATTATTGTCGGCTACGGCAAGGTGGGAGGCATCGAACTGGGCCACGGCTCGGACCTGGACCTGGTGTTCATCCATGACGGCGACCCGAATGCCGAGACCGACGGCGCCAAGCCCATCGACGGCGCGCAGTTCTTCACCCGCCTGGGCCAGCGCATCATTCACCTGCTGACTACCCAGACCAACTCGGGCCAGCTGTATGACGTCGACATGCGCCTGCGCCCGTCCGGCGCTGCGGGCCTGCTGGTGAGTTCGCTGGGCGCGTTCGAGCGCTATCAGCAAAGCGAGGCCTGGACCTGGGAGCACCAGGCGCTGGTGCGCGCCCGCGTGCTGGTGGGCTGCAAGCAGGTGGGCAGTGCGTTCGAAGGCGTGCGCGCGCGGGTGCTGGGCAAGGCCCGCGACCTTGCCACGTTGCGCACCGAGGTGAGCGAGATGCGCGCCAAGATGCGCGATAACCTCGGCACCAAGGGCACCGCTGCAGGCACCGCCGCCAATGCCTTTGACGCCGGCCAGCCGTTCGACATCAAGCAGGATGCCGGCGGTATCGTGGACCTCGAATTTATGGTGCAATACGCGGCTTTGGCTTGGTCCCACGAGCACCCAGAGCTACTGCGCTGGACCGATAACATCCGCATCCTCGAAGAACTCGAACAAGCCGGTTTGCTGCCTGCAAGCGATGCCGTGCTGCTGCGTGAGGTGTACAAGGCATTCCGCGCCGCGTCGCACCGCCAAGCGTTGCAGAAGCAGGCCGGGGTTATCGACGCCGCCCAGTTTGTCGACGAGCGTGGCCAAGTACGGCGGATTTGGGGTGAGTTGGGGCTGAGTTAAGGCGTCGTGGCTCGTGGGAGATTACATGCCTGTCCGGGCCTCATCGCAGGCTGTCGCCAGCTCCCACAGAGACCGCGCACAGCCGCATTATTGCGGTTTGGCCCAGAGCCCTGTGGGAGATTCTATGGTTTCGGGCAAGTCGCTTTTGATTGTGTAGGAGCGGCCTTGTGTCGCGAAAGGGCTG
>NZ_JABWRG010000012.1:0-73691 GCF_014268825.1 Pseudomonas sp. SWRI51
GGGCTGCGCAGCAGCCCTGAAACCCAAAGGGCTGCTGCGCAGCCCAACGCGGGGCAAGCCCGCTCGCCACAACAGTCCATGGCCACAACAGTCCATGGCATGTCGCAATCAGACCAGCTTATGCTCCATGGCGTACTTCACCAGCTCCGCCAGCGAGTTGACCTTGAGCTTCTGCATGAGCCGCGCCTTGTGCGTGCTGATGGTCTTGTTCGACAGCGCCAGCTGCAAGGCGATGTCATTCACGTTGGCGCCTTGGGCCAGGCGCTCGAACACCGAAAACTCGCGCTCCGAAAGCAACGTATGCAAGGGCCGCGTTTCGGTCAGCCCCACCTCGAACACCATGCGGTCGGCCAGCGCCGGGTCGATGTAACGCCCGCCCCCCGCCACCCGGCGGATAGCGGTCAGCAGCAACGCCGGGTCGCTGTCCTTGGTGGCATAACCTGCGGCCCCGGCCTTGAGCGCACGGGCTGCCATCTGCGCTTCGTCGTGCATCGACAGCATGAGAATCGCCGGCGGGTTGTGCAGCGCCCGAATGCGCGGGATCGCCTCCAGGCCATTGACCCCAGGCATGGAGATATCCAGCAGCACCACCTCGCACGGGGTGTGGCGCAGGGTGTCGAGCAACTGCTCGCCATTGCCCGCCTCGCCCGCCACTTGCATGTCCTTGGCCAGGCCGATCAACTGCTTGATGCCTTCACGGACGATGGTGTGGTCTTCGGCCACCAGCACTCGAATCACGGTTGTTTCTCCTGCTTCAATGGAATCGCCACGCTCAGGCTGGTGCCCTCACCCGGCTCGCTGTCCAGGCTCATGCTGCCGCCCAGCATCAATACCCGCTCACGCAGCCCCACCAGGCCAAACGACGCCGGGCGCGGGGCATCGACGGCAAACCCGGCGCCGTCGTCGATGACGGTCATGCGCAGCTGCTCGCCCTCATGCACCAGCTCGATCTGCACGGTGTGCGCCTGGGCATGGCGCATGACGTTGGTCAGCGCCTCCTGGAGGATACGAAACAGCCCGGTGGCCTTGGCATCGCTCAAGGGTGGCAGATTTTCCGGCACCTGCACCAGACACGGAATGTGCGTGCGGGCCTCGAAACGCCGGGCCTGCCATTCCACCGCCGAGGCAATGCCGGCATCCAGGATGGGCGGGCGCAGCGCCGTGGCCACATCGCGCACCAACTGGAACAACTGGGTGATCAGGCGCTTCATGCTTGCCAGGCGCTCGTTCAGCCCTGGGTCCAGCTCAGCGTAGGCCAGTTCGCACATCGACAGTTCAAGCTTGAGCACAGTGAGCATCTGCCCCAGCTCATCGTGCACCTCGCGGGCGATACGCGCCTTTTCTTCCTCGCGCACGCTCTCAAGGTGGGCCGACAATTCGCGCAGTTGCTCCTGCGAGCCGGCCAGGGCCAGCTCGGCCTGCTTGCCCGCCGTGATATCCCACACCACACCATCCCACACCACCCGGCCATCGGCCAGGCGCCGGGTGGTGGCCTTGATGTCGGCCCAGCGCTCGTCGCCTGCGCGGGTGAGAATACGGCCCTGCCACGACCAGTCGTGGTCCCCGGCCAGTGCAATGTCCTGGACCCGGTGATAATCGGCGCGGTCCTGCGGGTGGACCAGGTTGCGCAGGCCCATGTCCGGCTGCTGGATCTGCGCGGGGGTGTAGCCCACCAACGCTTCGCTGCCCTCGCTGATGTAGGGGAACTCCAGCTCGCCCGCCGCCGCGTCGCGCTCCAGGCGAAACACCAGCCCGGGCACGTTGCCGGCGATGCCCTTGAGCCGCGCCTCGCTCTCGCGCAGGGCGGCCAGCGCTCGGCGGCGCTCGGTCACGTCAGTCAGGTACACCACCAGGTACTCGGCGTCGCGAAAGCGCATGAACGACAGCGAAAGGTCCACCGGCAGCAGGCTGCCGTCGAAGCAGCGGCACTGGCTTTCGAACTGCAGGTCGGCGCCATCGCCGGTGCGCGCCCGCCGCCACAGTTCCAGCCAGCGGTCCATGCCCAGGCTCGGCTCGATGTCGATCAATGGCCGCTCCAGCAAGGCGCCCTCGGCAAAGCCGAGCATGCGTTCAGCGGCGTGGTTGGCGTAGCGGATATGGCTGTCCCAGTTGACCCACAGAATACCCACGGTGCTCTGGTCGATGGAAAACTGGCTCAGGCGCAGCGCCTCTTCTCGGGCCTGGCGCTGCACCAGGCTCTCGCGCGCCGCCAGCAGCGCACGCTCCAGCACCCGTTGCTGGCGGCGCCGCCACATCAACGTGGCAAGCGCGCACAGCAGCAGCATGCCGAACAGCAATGCCAGGTTCTGCCAGAAGCCGGCCGACTCGGAAAACCGTGGGTATTTGGGTTGCAGCCAGCGCTGGTGCAGCTGTTCAAGCTCTTTTGCCGGGATCGCCTGCAGGCCGCGCTCCAGCACCTCGGCGAGCAGCGGCCAGTCGCGGCGTGAGCCAACCCGCAACAACTGCGGCAGGCCGATATCCCCCACCACGGCCAGGTCGCCGAACTCGCTCTCGCGGGACAGCCGGCTCAGTTGCGCCTCATCAAGCACGGCAAACGCCGCCTGGCCGCCCAGCACCAGTTGCAGCGCCTCACGCTCGCTGGGCACCCCTTGCAGGTTGAGGTTGGCGTAGTTGCTGCGCAGGTAGTCGGCCAACCGCGAAGGCATGCGCACCACTACCCGGTCATTGGCGGTGAGTTTTTCCAGCTCAACGGCAACTGCACCGCTGCGCATGCCCACCACCAACTGCGGCACGCGCATATAGGGGTCGCTGAACAGCCAGTCGCGCAGGCTGGCCGGGGTTTGCGCAAGGCCAGGGGCAAAGTCGATCTGCCCGGCCTGCAAGGCGTGCTCAAGCGCCGCCTGGTCCTCGAAACCGCGCCAGGTGAGGTCCAGCCGCAGGTTCTGCGACAGCGCGTTGACCAGCTCGACGTTGGCCCCGTAGAACTGCTGCAAACGGCGGTCGAACTGGGCGTAGGGTGCCTGCAACACCAGGCCCACGCGCAGGCTACGGTGCTCATCGAGCCACTGCTGCTGCGCAGGTTCCAGCGCCACCTGCGCAGGCAGCGGCGGCCGAGCCTGCGCGATCAAGGGGAGACACAACCAGCCGATAACCCACAGGCAACGCAGTCGCTTCATCTATAACGCTCGTCTTGGCAAGGATGGCCGCCCGGCGTGGCCGTCGCGGACAAATACTATTAGGCTGCCGGTATCTCTATGGCTCTGGACCGATCCATGTTCACACTTTATCGCACGAAGCTGGCAATGATTTGCCTCGCCTCGCTCCTGCCACTGGCTGCCCAGGCGGACGATGCGCCCAAAACCGAGGCCGCAGCCCCTGCTGCCGAGCAGGTGCCACGCGCGCCGCTGCTGGAACGCAGCCTGGACGATGCCTTGGCGCTTGAGCGCCGGGTGCCCAAGGCCGAGCAACAGACGCTCCAGGCCAACGGCGAAAACTTCCTCGCCCTGTGGAAGCCGGCCAACGACAGCGACCCGACTGGCGCGGTGATCATCGTGCCGGGTGCTGGCGAGAACGCCGACTGGCCCAACACCGTCGGCCCGCTGCGCCGTGGTTTCCCGGATGTTGGCTGGCATACCCTCAGCGTGAGCCTGCCAGACCTGCTGGCCGAGCGCCCGCAAGCCCGCGTCGAGGCCAAGCCTGCCGCCGAACCCAAGGCGCCAACGGGCGAAACAGCACCCGCCAAGGACACCCCGGCCGATGCCAACGCCAACGTCGCCCAGGCGACCGCGCCAGAAGCCGACACTGCCGAGAGCACCGATGCGGTAGACGCTGCCGAGCACAACGACGAAGCCGACGCCGAGCGCATTTTCGCCCGCCTGGATGCCGCGATTGCCTATGCCCAACAGCAGAAAGCCCGCAGTATCGTGCTGCTGGGCAGTGGCAGTGGCGCCTACTGGGCCGCGCGCTACCTGAGCGAAAAACAGCCGCCACAGGTGCAGAAACTGGTGATGGTTGCCGCGCAAACCCCGGCACGGGTGGAGCATGACCTGCTCAGCCTGACCCCGACGCTGAAAGTGCCGACGGCCGACTTCTATTACGCCACCCGCAGCCAGAACCGCCTTGCGGCCCAGGCCCGGCTGCAGGCTAGCAAACGGCAGAAAGACAGCCGCTATCGGCAGTTGTCGCTGATCGCCATGCCGGGCAACAAAGCTGCCGAGCAAGAGCAGTTGCTGCGCCGGGTCCGCGGTTGGTTGTCGCCCCAGGAGCAGTAATATCGCGGCGGGGCGCTGGCTCTTGTGCCGCGAAAGGGCTGTGTAGCGGCCCCAGCGATTTTCATATAGCCGAGAACCTGGGGCCGCTACGCGCCCCTTCGCGGCACAAGGCCGCTCCTACAGGGCCCGTGTTGAGGAGGGCTACAACCCGCGCCGCTTGCGAATCATTGCATAGGCCTGGTGCAGCTCCCGGGTGATCTCGGTCGCCTCACGAACCCTGGCCTCGCTGGCTCCGCTGCCCACCAGTTTGTCCGGGTGATGCCGGCTAAGCAGCCGCCGATAGGCCTGCTTGACTTGGTCGCCCTCGGTCTCCGGCTCCACCCCCAGCAAGCGCAACGCCGTGGCATAGGTCATCACGCTGCCATCCTGCGACGCCTTGCGCGGCTCGTACTCCAGCGACAACCCCTGCACCTGCGAGCGGCTCAGGCCAAGCTGTTCGCCCCAGCCCAGCAACAGTTCGCGCTCGTGACGCCCCGCCTTGCCATCGGCCCAGACCATGCGCCAGCAGGCGCGCAAGGTGCCTTCGGCGGCATGCGGCTGTTGGCGGATGCGGCGCAAGTGGGTCTTGAGCCGGTCCTTGCCCGCCTTGCCCCGGTTGAAAGCAGCAATTGCACGCTGGCGCGCAGGCTCACGCAGTTCAAGGCGGGCCATCTCCTGGCGGGCCTGTTGGATATGCCCCTCCAGCACGCGCCCATCGCTCTTGGCCAAGCGCCCAAGCAACACGAACAACACCTCATCGTCACGCAACGCCGGGCGCCCGCCTAGGCGCTCGCGCATATCGTCCCATCCTTGCAGACGCAGGCGCCGATCCATGGCCTGGCCCAACAACGCCCCGAGCAAGGCTCCAGGGATACTGGCCACGGCAAAACCGGCCCCGGCACCAATCAATGTGCTTGGCCACCACATATCAGCGGCGCTCAGCGATCAAGCGTTCGACGTCGGCCAGGCGCTCGAGCGTGCCGACATCAACCCACTGCCCGGCAAAGCGCTCACCGCTCACCCGCCCGGCTGCCATGGCCTGGCGCAGCAACGGCGCCAGCTTGAAGGCACCGGCCTGGCAGCCCTCGAACAGCGCCGGGTGCAGCACCGAGATACCGCTGAAGGTCAGCGTGCCGGGGGCATCATCGCCGTCCACCACCTGCTCGCCCTGCAGCCTGAAGTCGCCCCGCCCGTGGTGGCCGGGGTTATCCACCAGCACCAAGTGGGCCAGGCCCGGCAACGGCCGGCGCAGCGCGGCGAAGTCGTAATCGGTCCAGATATCGCCATTTACCAGCACAAAGGGTGCATCCCCCAGCAACGGCAAGGCCTGGTAGATACCCCCGCCGGTTTCCAGCGGCTCGCCCTCCGGCGAATAGCGAATGCTCAAGCCAAAACGCTGGCCATCGCCCAGATGCGCTTCGATCTGCGCGCCCAGCCAGGCATGGTTGATCACAACCTCGGTGAAACCCGCCTTGGCCAGCGCCTCTAGGTGGTACTCGATCAGCGGCTTGCCGGCAGCCGGCACCAGCGGTTTTGGCGTATGCAGGGTTAGCGGGCGCATGCGCTCGCCTTTGCCTGCCGCCAGAATCATTGCCTTCATGCACGGGCCTCGGGCTTCAGTTCAGCGATCAGCTGGCCAAGCTCGGCAAGTTCCGGGCGGCGGTTGATCACGTCTTCTATATAAGCGAAGAACCGCGGGACATCGGCCAGATAGCGCGGCTTGCCATCACGGTGGCAGATACGCGCGAAGATGCCGATCACCTTCAGATGGCGCTGCACGCCCATCAGGTCCCTGGCGCGCTGGAATGCTTCGAAATCAGCCTGCACCGGAATGCCGGCGGTCTGCGCCTGGGCCCAGTAGTCGCGCAGCCACGCCTCTACGCGTGCCTGCGGCCAGCTGAGGAAGGCATCCTTGAACAGGCAGGTAATGTCGTAGGTGACCGGGCCGTAGACCGCATCCTGGAAGTCCAGCACACCAGGGTTAGGCGCGCTCTGCATCAGGTTGCGCGGCATGTAGTCGCGGTGTACCAGCACTTTGGGCTGGGCCAGGGCGCTGTCGATCAGCAACTGGCTGACCCGCTGCCAGGTGGCCTGTTGCGCCCCAGTGAGCGTCAGCCCCAGTTCGCGGCCCACGTACCATTCAGGAAACAGCTCGACCTCGCGGCGCAGCAGGGCGTCGTCATAGCTGGGCAGCGCGGCGTCCATCGGCAGGCGCTGGAGCTTGATCAGCGCGGCGATGGCGTCGGCGAACAAGGTGTCGGCGTTGTCGCTGTCGATGACATCCAGATAGGTCTGGCGGCCCAGGTCGCTGAGCAGCAGGAAGCCGCGCTCCAGGTCCTGGGCGTGGATGACCGGTACATTCACCCCGCCAGTGGCCAGCAGATGGTCAATGGCGACGAACGGGCGGCAGTTCTCCTGCGGCGGTGGCGCGTCCATGATCACCAGGCTGCGCCCGCCCCCCTCCCAACGGAAGTAGCGACGGAAGCTCGCATCACTGCTGGCGGCGGTCAGCGTGCCCTGTGGCACCTCGCCCCAGCCTTGGGCGCGGAACAGGTTGGCAAGCTGCTCATCGAGCCAGGCAGTGAGTTGTTGCAGACGTACATCTAGATCAGGCATTTACAAGGGTCTCCGACGGCCCTAGCCGTCAAGCGGGTCATGCTTTATTATCCAGCATCTTTTTCAGACCATCGAGAGGCGTGCGGCCCCCACACGCGGGCAGATGGCACGCAGGAAGCCCGGACTAATAAGATGGCATTGAAATCCCCCGCGTTTCGTAGAAAATTTCCGTTGCTGGTGACCGGCGGCCTGCTGGCCCTGCAACCCCTGGCCACGTCTTATGTGGTCGCCGCCGAGCAGTTCGACTGCCAAGTGTCCGCCTCCGGTGGTTGGGACTGCAAGCCCAAGACCGCAAGCAACCTGCCGCCACGTCCGGTTCACCCGGGCGCTGCTGCCCCGAATACCGACGCCCAGGCGCCTGAACAGGTCGCCGAGGCTCAGGCCGACAAGCCTGCTCTGGTTACCGAGAGCAAGGGCCTTGGCCTGAAGGCGCGCAGCGAAGACTACAGTCACCTCGACTGGGTCCCACGCGACAAGCTCACCCCTGCGCAGCTGGCCGAAGCCGGCCCGTACTGCGGTGGCGCCTATATCGAGCCGACTCGCCCGGGCATGAACGACTCCACGCCCAAGGACGAAGCGCCGACCTACATCAACGCCAAGGTCTCCAAGTACCAGCAGGAGCAGCAGATCGCTACCCTCGCCGGTGACGTGGTCATGCGCCAGGGCAGCATGCAGGCCGAAGCCGACGAGGCGAACCTCTACCAGACCGAGAACCGTGGCGAGCTCAAGGGCAACGTGCGCATTCGCGACAACGGCACGCTGGTGGTTGGTGACCAGGCACAGATTCAGCTCGACAACGGCGAAGCCCAGGTCGACAACGCCGAATACGTGATGCACAAGTCGCACATCCGCGGCAACGCGCTGTACGCCAAGCGTTCCGAGAACGCCATCATCCGCCTCAAGGACGGTACCTATACCACCTGTGAGCCGGGCAGCAACGCATGGCAGCTCAAGGGCAACAACATCACCCTGAACCCGGCCACCGGCTTCGGTACCGCGACCAACGTCACCCTGCGGGTCAAGGATATTCCGGTGTTGTACACACCCTATATCTACTTCCCGATCGACGACCGTCGCCAGTCCGGCTTCCTGCCGCCGTCGTTCAGTTCCAGCGGCGACAGCGGCTTCATGCTGGTCACGCCGTACTACTTCAACCTGGCACCTAACTACGATGCCACGTTGTACCCGCGCTACATGAGCAAGCGCGGCCTGTTGATGGAAGGCGAGTTCCGCTACCTGACCAAGTCCAGCGAAGGCCAGGTCGGCGGCGCGTTCCTCAATGACGACAGCAACGACCGCGAGCTGCAGACCGACTACAAGAAAGACCGCTGGATGATCAACTGGCAGCACAAAGGTGGCCTGGACGAGCGCTTGATGACCGAGGTGGACTACACCGACATCAGCGACCCGTTCTACTTCCAGGACCTCGAAACCGACCAGATCGGCGTCGATTCCAAGCCTGTCGTCGATCAGCGCGGTACGCTGACCTACCGCGGTGACACCTATACCGCCCGTCTGAACGCGCATGCCTATGAAATGGCCTCGCTGTCGACCATCACGCCGTACAACCGTCTGCCCCAGATCACGCTCAACGGCATGCTGCCGTACCACCCAAGCGGCTTCGACCTCAGCTACGAGACCGAAGCAGTACGCTTCGAACGTGACCTGAAGAACGACCTGGTGCGCAACAAGGATGGCGAACTGGACGATACCGCAGGTGCACTGGGCCGCCGCCTTGACGAGAACGTGTTCGGTCTCGCCCGTGCCAACGGCACTCGCCTGAACATTGCGCCGGCGATCAGCCTGCCAATGGAAGCCAGCTACGGCTACCTCACGCCGAAGCTGAAGTATGTCTACACCCAGTACGACCTGGACCTCGACGGCAAGGGCAAGAACGACATCGCCGGCAGCAACGCTGAACAGCGCAACCTGCTGGGCGAATACAGCAGCAGCCAGAACCGCGACATTCCGATCGTCAGCGTCGACAGCGGGCTGTACTTCGACCGCAACACCCAGCTGTTCGGCAAGGACTACCGCCAGACCTTCGAACCGCGCATGTTCTATCTGTATGTCCCGTACAAGGACCAGAAGGACATCCCGATCTTCGACACCACCGAAAACCTGTTCAGCTACTCCTCGCTGTTCCGTGACAACCGTTTCAGCGGCACAGACCGCATCGGTGACGAGAACAAGCTCTCGGTGGGCCTGACCAGCCGCTGGTTCGAAGACAATGGCTTCCAGCGCCAGCGTGTCAGTGTCGGCCAGGCTTACTACTTCCAGGACCGCAAGGTACAGATGCCTGGCATCGACTACCGCAAGCGCGACTACGCGCAGTCCAACGTGTCGCCGTACGCCATGGAATACGAGTACGCCTTCAACCGCGACTGGCGCTTCAATTCGGACTTCAACTGGGACCCGGACAGCCACGCAACCCGTTCGGCGAGCGCGATGTTCCACTACCAGCCGGAAGACAACCCGAACAAAGTGGTCAACGTCGGCTATCGCTACCGCAACGACATGGTCAGCTACGACACCCTGACCGGTCGCTGGCGTGTGGACGGCGGCGACTACGGCGAGCCGGGCGATGCCAACTACGTGAAGGATTACTACAAGATCCAGCAGCACGATTTCTCGGTCATCTGGCCGATCGTTCCGCAGTGGAACGCCATCGCGCGCTGGCAGCATGACTACAACCGCAACCGTACCCTGGAAGCCTTTGGTGGTTTCGAGTATGACAACTGCTGCTGGAAGCTGCGCGTGATCAACCGTTACTGGGTCGATTACGACGACTTCAATCAGGCCACCCCGGCAAACGAGAAGGGCGACCACGGCGTCTTCCTGCAAATCGTGCTCAAGGGCCTCGGCGGCGTCGTGGGCAACAAGGTCGAGTCGTTCCTGGACCAAGGCATTCAAGGTTACCGTACACGTGAAGACCAAGCTTATTGATCATCTGCGCCCGCTGATGCTGGGCGCTGTACTTCTGAGTGGCGCGGTGCATGCCGCGGTACAGCCCATTGACCGTGTAGTGGCCATCGTCGACAACGACGTGGTCATGCAGAGCCAGCTCGACCAGCGCGTGCGCGAGGTGCAACAAACCATCGCCAAGCGCGGTGGCGGCGTGCCGCCAGCCGGCGCACTGGATCAGCAGGTGCTGGAGCGTCTTATCGTCGAAAACCTGCAGTTGCAGATCGGCGAGCGTTCCGGCATCCGCATCACCGACGAAGAGCTGAACCAGGCCATCGGCACCATTGCCCAGCGCAACGGCCTGTCGATTGACCAGTTCCGCGCCGCCCTCGCCCACGACGGCTTGTCGTTCGACGACGCACGTGAGCAGGTCAAGCGCGAAATGATCATCAGCCGTGTGCGCCAGCGCCGGGTGGCCGAGCGCATTCAAGTCTCGGAACAGGAAGTGAAAAACTTCCTCAACTCGGACATGGGCAAGATGCAGATGTCGGAAGAGTACCGCCTCGCCAACATCCTCATCCCAACCCCTGAAAGCGCCAACTCCGAGGCTATTCAGGCCGCCGCCCGTCAAGCCGGCGCCGTCTACGAACAGCTCAAGAAAGGTGCTGACTTCGGCCAGATGGCAATTGCCCGCTCGGCCAGCGAAAACGCCCTGGAAGGCGGCGAGATGGGCTGGCGTAAAGCAGGCCAACTGCCACCTGACTTCGCCAAGCTGCTTGGCAGCCTGTCGGTGGGTGAGATCACCCAGCCACTGCGCATCCCCAATGGCTTCATCATCATCAAGCTGCAAGAGAAACGTGGCGGCAGCGAAAGCGTCCTGCGTGACGAAGTGCACGTTCGCCACATCCTGGTAAAACCCAGCGAAATCCGCAGTGAAGCCGCCACCGAGCAGCTTGCCGAGCGCCTGTACGACCGGATCAAGAACGGTGAAGACTTCGCCACCCTGGCCAAGAGCTTCTCCGAAGACCCAGGTTCGGCGCTTAACGGCGGCGACCTCAACTGGGTTGACCCGAGTAGCCTGGTGCCGGAGTTCCGCGAACAGATGGCCAACGCCCAGCAAGGCGAAGTGACCAAGCCGTTCAAGACCCAGTACGGCTGGCACGTGCTTGAAGTGCTCGGCCGCCGCGCCACCGACAGCACCGACCAGGCCCGCGAACAACAGGCCATGAACGTGCTGCGCAACCGCAAGTATGACGAAGAGCTGCAGACCTGGCTGCGCCAGATCCGCGACGAAGCCTACGTTGAAATCAAGCTGCCTGGCGCTGACCAGGCTGCGCAGTGAAGCCCCTGCGCTTCGCCGTTACACCCGGTGAGCCAGCCGGCATAGGCCCTGACCTGTGCCTGCTGCTCGCCGCCGAGGCACAGCCCCACCCCCTGATTGCCATCACCAGCCGTGACCTGCTCGTCGAGCGGGCCGCGCAGCTGGGGCTGGCGGTCGACCTGCTCAGCGTCATGCCCGATACCCTGCCCGACCAGCCCGCGCTGGCCGGCCAGCTATACGTCTGGGATACACCGCTGCCCAAGCCGGTCGTCGCCGGGCAACTGGACCAGGCCAACGCCGCGTTCGTGCTCGAAACCCTTACCCGCGCCGGCAACGGCTGCCTCAACGGCGATTTTGCCGGGATGATCACCGCGCCCGTGCACAAGGGCGTGATCAACGAGAGCGGTATCGCCTTCTCTGGGCATACCGAGTTCCTCGCCGACCTCACCCACACCGCGCAGGTGGTGATGATGCTGGCCACCCACGGCCTGCGCGTGGCCCTGGTCACCACCCACCTGCCACTGCGCGATATCGCCGACGCTATCACTGCCGAGCGCCTGGAGCGGGTAACCCGCATCCTGCACGCCGACATGCGCGCCAAGTTCGGTATCGCCAACCCTCGCATCCTGGTGTGTGGGCTCAACCCCCACGCCGGAGAAGGCGGCCACCTGGGCCGCGAAGAAATCGACATCATCGAGCCAACCCTGCAACGCCTGCGCGCCGAAGGCATGGACCTGCGCGGCCCGTTGCCGGCCGATACCTTGTTTACCCCCAAATATCTGGAGCACTGCGATGCAGTGCTGGCGATGTACCACGACCAAGGGCTGCCCGTGCTCAAGTACAAAGGCTTCGGCGCAGCGGTCAACGTGACGCTGGGCCTGCCGATCATCCGCACCTCGGTCGACCATGGCACCGCCCTGGACCTGGCCGGCAGCGGCAAGATCGACACCGGCAGCCTGCGCGTCGCCCTGCAAACCGCCTACCAGATGGCCGAGAACCGACCATGAACGAGCAATACCAACACCGCGCGCGCAAGCGCTTCGGCCAGAACTTCCTGCACGACGCAGGCGTCATCGACCGTATTCTGCGTGCCATCCACGCCAAGCCCGGCGAACACCTGCTGGAAATCGGCCCGGGCCAGGGTGCCCTCACCGAAGGCCTGCTGGGCAGCGGCGCGCACCTGGACGTCGTCGAGCTGGACAAGGACCTGGTGCCGATCCTGCAACACAAATTTGCCGGCCGCGACACCTTCCGCCTGCACCAGGGCGACGCCCTGAAGTTCGACTTCAACCAGCTCGGGGTGCCAGAGCGCAGCCTGAAAGTGGTCGGCAACCTGCCCTACAATATTTCCACGCCGCTGATCTTCCACCTGCTGGCGCACGCCAATCTTATCCGCGACATGCACTTCATGCTGCAGAAGGAAGTGGTCGAGCGCATGGCCGCAGGCCCAGGCGGCGGTGACTGGGGCCGCTTGTCGATCATGGTGCAGTACCACTGCCGTGTAGAGCACCTGTTCAACGTCGGCCCTGGCGCCTTCAACCCGGCGCCGAAGGTAGATTCTGCCATCGTCCGTCTGGTGCCCCACGCCGTGCTGCCGCACCCGGCCAAAGACGCGAAGCTGCTCGAACAGGTGGTCCGCGAGGCGTTCAACCAGCGTCGCAAGACCCTGCGCAACACCCTCAAGGGCCTGCTCGACAGCGAAGCCATCGAGGCCGCCGGCGTCGACGGCAGCCTGCGCCCGGAACAGCTCGACCTCGCCGCCTTCGTGCGCCTGGCCGACAAACTGGCTGAGCAGCAAGGCTGATAGCTGCGCTGTCGTGCAGGCAGCTGGAGATTCCAGGGGTTTGTACAATCCTGTGCTGGCCTCATCGCAGGCTGGCGCCAGCTCCCACGGGGACCGCGCTGCTCAGCAACTTCAAGGTCTGGCACAGATTCCTGTGGGAGCTGGCGCCAGCCTGCGATGAGGCCGGAACGGGCTTGCACACACTGGCCTCAACCCCCGGCAATGGCCTAGACTGCGTTATTGCGTCAGCTCGCCCAAGGCCCTTGCATGTCCGACCCCCGCTATCAGATCGACGTCAGCGTCGTGACCCGCTATCTCAAAGACCAATCCGACCCCGAAAGCAGTCGCTTCGCCTTTGCCTACACCATCACCGTGCACAACCACGGCACGCTCAAGGCCAAGCTCATGTCGCGCCGCTGGCTGATCACCAACGGTGACGGCGAGGTCGAAGAAGTACGCGGCGCCGGCGTTGTCGGCCAGCAACCGTTGATCGAGCCCGGCCAGAGCCATACCTACAGCAGCGGTGCAGTCATCAGCACCCGCGTCGGCACCATGCAGGGCAGCTACCAGATGTTCGCCGAAGACGGCAAACGCTTCGATGCCGACATCGCACCGTTCCGCCTTGCCGTACCCGGGGCCCTGCACTGATGGCAACCTACGCCGTCGGCGACCTGCAGGGCTGCCTGCAGCCGCTCAAGTGCCTGCTCGAACGGGTTCACTTCAACCCGGCCGTCGACCGTCTGTGGCTGGTGGGCGACCTGGTCAACCGTGGCCCCGAATCGCTGGAAACCCTGCGTTACCTGTACTCGATCCGCCAGGCCCTGGTGTGCGTGCTCGGCAATCACGACCTGCACCTGCTTGCCGCCTGGCACAACGTCGAACGCCTGAAAAAAAGCGACACACTGCGCGAAATCATCGAGGCGCCGGATGCCGACCAGCTGTTCGACTGGCTGCGCCAGCAAAAGCTGCTGCATTACGACGAGGCACGTGGCATCGCCATGGCCCATGCCGGCATCCCGCCACAGTGGACCCTCGGCAAAGCGCTGGAACTGGCCGCCGAAGTCGAGCAAGTGCTGCGTGACGATAACCGTCTCAAGCTGTTTCTGGACGGCATGTACGGCAACGAGCCGAACAAGTGGAGCAAGGACCTCACCGGCATCGAACGCCTGCGGGTGATCACCAACTACTTCACACGCATGCGCTTCTGCACCGCCACCGGCAAGCTCGACCTCAAGAGCAAGGAGGGCCTGGACAGCGCGCCCAAAGGCTACAAGCCCTGGTTCGATCACCCCGATCGGCGCTCTCGCCACGTAAAAATCATTTTCGGCCATTGGGCCGCCCTTGAAGGCCGCGTTGATGTGCCCGGCGTAATCGCCCTGGACACCGGCTGCGTGTGGGGCGGCGCGATGACCCTGTACAACGTCGACAGCGGCGCCTACCACCGTTGCGACTGCACCCGCGAGGGTACCCCCCGCCCAACAGCGCCTACCGCTGCCGCGCTGCACAGCCCCGAAGGAACCGCACCATGACAGAATTCAAGCGCATCCCCCCCGAGCAAGCCCTGGCCCTGCGCGCACAAGGTGCGGTTGTGGTCGATATCCGCGACGCCGGGGCATATGCCGCCGGGCACATTACCGGCGCCACTCATCTGGATAATCACTCAGTCGCCGACTTCATCCGCAGCGCCGACCTGGACGCGCCTACACTGGTTGTCTGCTACCACGGCAATTCCAGCCAGAGCGCCGCTGCCTACCTGGTTGCCCAAGGTTTTTCCGACGTCTACAGCGTGGACGGTGGCTTTGAACTGTGGCGCGCCACCTACCCGGCCGAAACAGCCCAGGGTAGCGCCGAATAATTTTTTCATTTTTACTCCAGCCCGCATTCCGTGCGGGCTAGCGCCCGACCAGACAAACGGTCGAAGGCATCTTGCGCACTCCCCGCCCTTGACCTTCCCCAGAACCAACTACTCTTAAGTTCAGGCCATCCAAAACAGGGGAGAGCCGGTACACCGGCGTGCGGGTCATCGGTAGCGTTACAGGGTGTTCTGGGGGGTATACGGCAACCGGCAAAACCGGTTGCATGCCAGCATCGGCTGACTGATCCGGCGTCGTCTCCACGTATCGAGCGAGGTGACGTCATGAGCATTTTTAGCCACTTCCAACAACGTTTCGAGTCCACGCGCCAGGAAGAAATGTCGCTGCAGGAGTATCTCGACCTGTGCAAACAGGATCGCAGCGCCTACGCATCGGCGGCCGAACGGCTGTTGATGGCCATCGGCGAGCCGGAGCTGATCGACACCTCCGCCAACTCCAGGCTGTCGCGAATATTTTCCAACAAGGTGATTCGCCGCTACCCAGCCTTTGCCGACTTCCATGGCATGGAAGAGTGCATCGACCAGATCGTTTCGTACTTCCGCCACGCCGCCCAAGGCCTGGAAGAGAAGAAACAGATTCTCTACCTGCTCGGCCCCGTCGGCGGCGGTAAGTCGTCGCTGGCTGAAAAGCTCAAGCAACTGATGGAAAAGGTGCCCTTCTACGCCATCAAGGGTTCACCTGTATTCGAGTCGCCACTGGGGCTGTTCAACGCCACCGAGGACGGCGCCATCCTCGAAGAGGAATACGGCATCTCGCGGCGCTACCTGAACACTATCATGTCGCCCTGGGCCACCAAGCGCCTGCAGGAGTTCGGCGGCGACATCAGCAAGTTCAAAGTGGTCAAGCTGTACCCCTCGATCCTCAACCAGATCGCCATTGCCAAGACCGAACCTGGCGATGAGAACAACCAGGACATCTCTGCGCTCGTCGGCAAGGTGGATATTCGCAAGCTCGAAGAGTTTCCGCAGAACGACGCCGACGCCTACAGCTACTCGGGCGCGCTGTGCCGGGCCAACCAGGGCCTGATGGAATTCGTCGAGATGTTCAAGGCGCCGATCAAGGTGCTGCACCCGCTGCTGACCGCCACCCAGGAAGGTAACTACAACAGTACCGAAGGCCTGGGCGCGATCCCCTATACCGGCATTCTGCTGGCCCACTCCAACGAATCGGAGTGGCACACCTTCCGTAACAACAAGAACAACGAAGCGTTCATCGACCGGATCTACATCGTCAAGGTGCCGTACTGCCTGCGGGTCAGTGACGAAATCAAGATCTACGACAAGCTGCTGATCAACAGCTCGCTGGCCAAGGCCCATTGCGCGCCAGATACGCTGAAGATGCTGGCCCAGTTCACCGCGCTGTCGCGCCTGAAAGAGCCGGACAACTCCAACATCTATTCCAAGATGCGTGTGTACGACGGCGAGAACCTCAAGGACACCGACCCCAAGGCCAAGTCGATCCAGGAATACCGCGATTCGGCGGGCGTCGACGAGGGCATGAACGGCCTGTCGACCCGCTTTGCCTTCAAGATCCTCTCCAAGGTGTTCAACTTCGACCCTCACGAGGTGGCCGCCAACCCGGTTCACCTGCTGTATGTGCTGGAACAGCAGATCGAGCAGGAGCAGTTCCCGGCTGAGGTGCGCGAGCGCTACCTGCGCTACCTCAAAGAGTACCTGGCGCCGCGCTATATCGAGTTCATCGGCAAGGAAATCCAGACCGCCTACCTTGAGTCCTACAGCGAGTACGGCCAGAACATCTTCGACCGCTACGTGCTGTACGCCGACTTCTGGATTCAGGACCAGGAATACCGCGACCCGGAAACCGGCGAAATCCTCAACCGCATTGCCCTTAACGAAGAACTGGAAAAAATCGAGAAACCCGCAGGCATCAGCAATCCGAAGGATTTCCGCAACGAAATCGTCAACTTCGTGCTGCGTGCCCGGGCCAACAACAATGGCAAGAACCCGAGCTGGCTCAGCTACGAGAAGCTGCGGGTGGTGATCGAGAAGAAAATGTTCTCCAACACCGAAGACCTGCTGCCCGTCATCAGTTTCAACGCCAAGGCCAGCAAGGAGGACCAGCAGAAGCACAACGACTTCGTCACCCGGATGGTCGAGCGCGGCTACACCGACAAGCAGGTGCGCCTGCTGTCGGAATGGTACCTGCGGGTCAGAAAATCGCAGTAACAGCGGCAAGCTATTAGCCGCAAGCTGCAAGCTGCTCAGCGCAGGGCTGGCACCTGCGCTGCAACCTGCAGCAGCGGTGGCTGCTCTTTCTTGCAGCTTGAAGCTCGCCGCTTGCAGCTTGGCAGCTGCTGCGCCCAGTCACCGGAGGGCCTATGAGCTACGTAATCGACCGACGCCTGAACGGCAAGAACAAGAGCACGGTCAACCGCCAGCGCTTTTTGCGCCGCTACCGTGAGCACATCAAAAAGGCAGTCGAGGAGGCCGTAAGCCGCCGCTCCATCACCGATATGGAGCATGGCGAGCAGATCAGCATCCCCGGCCGTGATATCGACGAGCCCGTATTGCACCACGGCCGTGGTGGCAAGCAGACCACCGTTCACCCCGGCAACAAGGAATTCACCGCAGGCGAACACATTGCCCGGCCTCAGGGCGGTGGCGGCGGCGGTGGGCGCGGCAAGGCCGGCAACTCGGGTGACGGCATGGACGACTTTGTCTTCCAGATCACCCAGGAAGAATTCCTTGAGTTCATGTTCGAGGACCTCGAACTACCGAACCTGGTCAAACGCCAACTGACCGGTACCGACACCTTCAAGACCGTGCGTGCCGGCATTGCCAACGAAGGCAACCCGTCGCGTATCAATATCGTGCGTACCTTGCGCTCAGCCCACGCCCGGCGCATCGCGCTGACGGGCAGCAGCCGTGCACTGCTGCGCGAGGCGCAGAAAGAGCTCGAACGCCTGCGCAGCGAAGAGCCCGACAATTTCACCGATATCCAGGATACCGAGGCCGAAATTCAGCGGCTCAAGGCACGTATCAACCGCCTGCCGTTTCTCGACACCTTCGACCTCAAGTACAACCTGCTGGTAAAGCAGCCCAACCCAAGCTCCAAGGCGGTGATGTTCTGCCTGATGGACGTGTCTGGGTCGATGACCCAGGCCACCAAGGACATCGCCAAGCGCTTCTTCATCCTTTTGTACCTGTTCCTCAAGCGCAACTACGACCGCATCGAAGTGGTGTTCATCCGCCACCACACCAGCGCCCGCGAGGTCGACGAAGAGGAATTCTTCTACTCCCGAGAAACCGGCGGCACCATTGTGTCCAGCGCACTAAAACTGATGCAGGAAGTCATGGCCGAACGTTACCCGGCCAGCGACTGGAACATCTATGCCGCCCAGGCTTCCGACGGCGACAACTGGAACGACGACTCGCCCATCTGCCGCGAGATCCTCTCCAAACAGATCATGCCCCACGTGCAGTACTACACTTACGTCGAGATCACCCCGCGCGAGCATCAGGCGCTGTGGTACGAATACGAGCGCATCGGCGATGCGTTCCCCGACACCTTTGCCCAGCAACAGTTGGTATCGGCCGGCGACATTTACCCGGTCTTCCGTGAACTCTTCCAGCGCAGGTTAGCCACATGACCGCCAGAGCACAGAGACGCCAGCCCATCTCGGTTGGCTCGGAATGGACCTTCGAGCTGATCCAGGCCTACGACCGCGAAATCGGCCGCCTGGCCGAGCGCTACGCGTTGGATACCTACCCCAACCAGATCGAAGTGATCACCGCCGAGCAAATGATGGATGCCTATGCCTCGGTGGGCATGCCGCTGGGCTACCACCACTGGTCCTACGGCAAGCAGTTCCTTAGCACCGAGAAGTCCTACACCCGTGGGCAGATGGGCCTGGCCTACGAAATCGTCATCAACTCAGACCCCTGCATCGCCTACCTGATGGAAGAAAACACCATGTGCATGCAGGCACTGGTGATCGCCCATGCCTGCTACGGCCATAACAGTTTCTTCAAGGGCAACTACCTGTTCCGCACCTGGACCGACGCCAGTTCGATCATCGACTACCTGGTGTTCGCCAAGCAGTACATCGCCCAATGCGAGGAGCGCCACGGCATCGATGCCGTGGAAGACCTGATCGACTCGTGCCACGCGCTGATGAACTATGGGGTCGACCGCTACAAACGCCCCTACCCGATTTCTGCCGAAGAAGAACGCCGCCGGCAGAAGGACCGCGAAGAACACCTGCAGCGCCAGATCAACGACCTGTGGCGGACCATCCCCAAAGGCAGCGAGAAAGGCGGCGAGCGCGACGATGCGCGCTTCCCGGCCGAGCCTCAGGAAAACATCCTCTATTTCATCGAAAAACACGCCCCGCTGCTGGAGCCCTGGCAGCGCGAAGTGGTGCGTATCGTGCGCAAGATTGCGCAGTACTTCTACCCGCAGCGCCAGACCCAGGTCATGAACGAAGGCTGGGCGACTTTCTGGCACTACACCTTGATGAACGACCTCTACGACGAAGGCCTGATCACCGAAGGCTTCATGATGGAGTTTTTGCAGTCGCACACCAGCGTGGTGTTCCAGCCAGGCTTCGACAGCCCCTACTACAACGGCATCAACCCCTATGCGCTGGGGTTTGCCATGTACACCGACATACGCCGCATGTGCGAAAACCCAACCGATGAAGATCGCCACTGGTTCCCGGAGATCGCCGGAGGAGACTGGCTTTCAACGATCAAATTTGCCATGAGCAGCTTCAAGGACGAGAGCTTCATCCTGCAATACCTGTCGCCCAAGGTCATCCGCGACCTCAAGCTGTTCAGCATTCTGGATGACGACCAGCGTGATGACCTGTTGGTACCGGCCATCCACGACGACGCCGGCTACCGGGTGATTCGCGAGCAACTGGCGGCGCAGTACAACCTTGGCAACCGTGAACCGAACGTACAGATCTGGAGCATCGACCGCCGTGGCGACCGCTCGCTGACCCTGCGCCACCAACAGCACAACCGCAAACCGCTCGGTGAGTCCACCGGCGAGGTGCTCAAGCACCTGCATCGCCTGTGGGGCTTCGATATCCACCTTGAAACGGTCCAGGGCGACCAGGTGATGAAAACCCATCACATGCCCCCGCGCAGCGAACATGGCGAAGCCAGCGATTACGGGCGCATGGACCTGGCAATCGTGCACCACCTCTAGCGCAAGGCGCCGCCCTTGCTGTCGACAGGGTATCCTGTCGCCAGCAAGGGAGGTTTCACATGCAGATCTACAAAGTTGGCGGCGCCGTGCGCGATCGCCTGCTCGACCGCACCGTCAGCGATGTCGACTGGCTGGTGGTCGGCGCCACCGTCGAACAGATGCAGGCCTTGGGCTATCGCCCGGTGGGCGCTGATTTTCCGGTCTTTCTTCACCCCAAAACTGGCGAGGAATACGCCCTGGCGCGCACCGAGCGCAAGAGCGGGCGCGGTTATGGCGGCTTCACCTTCCACGCAAGCCCCGAGGTGACCCTCGAAGAAGACCTGGTACGCCGCGACCTGACCATCAATGCCATGGCCGAAGACGCCAGCGGCCAGCTCCACGACCCCTACCACGGCAAGGCAGACCTGGATAACCGCTTGTTACGCCATGTTTCCCCGGCATTCGCCGAGGACCCCCTGCGCGTGCTGCGCGTGGCCCGCTTTGCTGCCCGCTACGCGCCACTGGGCTTCAAGGTGGCCGATGAAACCCTGGCGTTGATGCGCCAGATCGCAGCGTCCGGTGAGCTACAGGCGCTGACCGCAGAGCGCAGCTGGAAGGAAATCGAACGGGCGCTGATGGAAGCCGAGCCGCAGGTGTTCATCGAGGTGCTGCGCAGTTGCGCAGCCCTTGAAGAACTGATGCCCGAGCTTGTGCATGGCCCCGATACGCTTGCAGCCCTGCGCCAGGCCGCACGCCATCAGCAACCGCTGACAGTACGCTGGGCGTGCTTGCTGCGTGGGCTGGAGCCTGCATCGGTCAAAGCGCTGAACCAGCGTTTCAAGGCGCCACGTGAATGCCAGGAACTGGCGGTGCTGGTTGGGGAGTTTGCCGAAAAAGCCGATCAGGCCCTGACCCTTGCACCCGAACAACTGCTGGAGATTTTGCAGAGGTTTGATATCTACCGGCGCCCGCAGCGTTTCGAGGAGTTCATCGGCGCATGCGAAATGGCCGCTCTGGGGCATGGCCAGCCGAGTTATCCACAAGCTGACTACCTGCGCGGCGCAGCGGCGGCGGCACGCGCGGTGGATGTGAAGCCCTTGGTGGAACAAGGGCTCACCGGGCAGGGCTTGGGCGAGGCCCTCAAAGGCGAGAGGTTGAAAGCGCTGCAGGCTTACACCCAGCGCTAAGTGCACCGGCTGACTCAGCCGTGGGTCAGCTGCACTCCACGCCATTCGAAGGGCACCGGTGCCAGCACCTGGTCGATATCAGCCTCGGCCCACAGCTGGCCCATTGTCTTGCCGGCCACCGGGTGCAGCAGTTGCGGGGCCAGCAGCGAGAGCGGCCAAAGCACAAAAGCGTTTTTGAGGATTTCGGCCCGGGGCAGCGTCAGCCCCTCGAAGGTGCCGTGCAGGCCGTCATACATCAGCACGTCGATATCCAGCGGCAGGCCCTTGCGGTCCGGGGCATAGCGGCCGTTTTCAGCCTCGATGTGCTTGAGCCGGCGGCTCAGGTCGTGCAGCGGCACAGCCGTCTTGCCGCACACCACCAGGTTGAAGAACGGCCCGCTCTTGATGCCCACCGCCTGGCTCTCGAAAACCGCCGAACAGCGCATATCGGTGAGCATGCCAGCCAGCGCATCGAGCCCGGCACACAAATGCCGTTCGCGCTCGATATTGCTACCCAGGCCCAGGTAAACCGTACTCAGAGACATCCGCGCTCGATCTCCACGCCTACACCGCCACGGGCTGCCGGCACGGCGCCGGGCTTGGTCAACTTGAGGCGCACCCAGGGAATGTTGAATTCGGCCATCAGCACGGCCACCAGGCGCTCGGCAAAGGTCTCGACCAGCTCGAAGCGCGCCTGCTCGGCGAACGCCTGGACCCGCGCCGAAACGCTGGCGTAGTCGAGCGCGAGGGTGAGGTCGTCGCCGGCAGCCGCCGGGCGGTTGTCCCAGGCGAAACTCAGGTCCAAGCGCAGGCACTGGCGAATATCACGCTCCCAGTCATAGGCACCGATCACGGTATCGACTTCCAGGCCTTCGATGAACACTCTGTCCAAGCACTTCTCTCCACTGCACGACAAGGGCGACGGGCGCCGTTAGAATCAGGGCGTCCTCGCCCGGAATAGTTAGCATGTTTTGGTCACTGGCGCTGCTTGCCTACCTGCTTGGCTCTGTGTCCTTCGCCATCGTCCTGAGCCGCCTCAATGGCAGCCCAGACCCGCGTTGCAGCGGTTCGGGCAATGCCGGTGCGACCAACATGTTGCGCCTGGCAGGGCGCAAGCTGGCAATCCTCACCCTGCTTGGCGACCTGTGCAAGGGCTTGCTGCCGGTATTGCTTGCACGCCTGGCCGGGCTCGACCTGCAAGCGCAGGCCTGGGTGGGGGTATGCGCCGTGTTCGGCCATTTGTTTCCGCTGTACTTCCGTTTCAAAGGTGGCAAAGGCGTAGCCACTGCCGCCGGCATGCTCATGGGCGTGTACTTTCCGGCCGCGCTGCTGGCCATCGGCGCCTGGCTGCTGACCTTGCGCCTGACCCGCACCAGCTCGCTGGCGGCGCTTATTGCCGCGCCACTGACGCTGCCGTTGCTGGCCTGGCGCGAACCTGCCGCGCTGCTGCCGATGAGCGTACTGACGGTGATGATCGTCTGGCGGCACCGCAGCAACCTGCGGGACCTGTTCGCCGGCCGCGAACGGCATTTCTGATTCGCCGCAGGCAGTCGGCGTTGATTTCAGACCGGCGGTAACTGCTCCATCGGCCAGCGTGCCTGCACGCTGATCGCCAGGTCCTGTTGCTGCCCGGCCATCAGGCGCTGGCAGCCGGCGTAGGCGATCATCGCGCCGTTGTCGGTGCAAAACCGTGGGCGGGCGTAATAAACATTGCCTTGAAGACTGCCGAGCATGCCTTCGAGCGAAACCCGCAATGCCTGGTTGGCGCTGACACCGCCAGCAATGACCAGGCGCTTGAGGCCGGTCTGTTTGAGGGCGCGCTTGCACTTGAAGGTCAGAGTGTCCACCACCGCATCCTGGAACGCCAGGGACACGTCGCAACGGGTTTGCTCGTTGTCGTCCCCGGCATCGCGGCACTGCTGCCAGGTGTTCAGGGCGAAGGTTTTCAGGCCGCTGAAACTGAATTGCAGGCCAGGCCGGTCGCACATCGGGCGCGGGAACTTGAAGCGCCCAGGCGTACCCCGCTCGGCCAACCGCGCAATCTCCGGCCCACCTGGGTAATTCAGGCCGATCAGCTTGGCCGTCTTGTCGAATGCCTCGCCGGCTGCATCGTCCAGGCTCTCGCCCAGCAGCTCGTATTGGCCGATGCCATCGACCCGAACCAGCTGGGTATGCCCCCCTGAAACCAACAAAGCGACGAACGGAAACTCGGGGGGCTGTTCCTCGAGCATCGGCGCCAGCAGATGGCCTTCCATGTGGTGCACGCCAATCGCCGGAATGCCCCAGGCGAAGGCCATGGCCTGGGCGCACGAAGCGCCCACCAGCAAGGCCCCGACCAGGCCAGGGCCTGCGGTATAGGCGATGGCGTCGATGTCGGTGGCAGCGCAGCCAGCCTCCTCCAGCACCTGGCGGATCAGCGGCAGCATGCGCTTTACGTGATCACGCGAGGCGAGTTCGGGCACCACCCCGCCATAGGCGCGATGCAGGTCGATCTGGCTGAACAATGCATCGGCCAGAAGGCCGCGTTCACTGTCGTATAATGCGACGCCGGTCTCGTCGCAGGATGTTTCCAATCCCAGTACTAGCATGGGTCCGTGCCTTGTAGAGGCTGAATTCGAAGGCGCGCATAATAGTCCCCGTGCCAGGTGCCGACCAGCGGTTTTCGATCAGAGGCTTTGCATTCCGGCCAGCTAAGGGTTAACATCCGCAACCCTTGAAAACCGACGTTCTCCAGCTCACCTTATGTTTTGCCAGGAGCACGTCTACCCCGGTAATGAATTAAGGTAGCCCTGGATGCCAGCCGTCAAAGTTAAAGAGAACGAACCCTTCGACGTAGCTCTGCGTCGTTTCAAGCGCTCCTGCGAAAAAGCCGGTGTACTGGCTGAAGTTCGTAGCCGCGAGTTTTACGAGAAACCGACCTCAGAGCGTAAGCGTAAAGCCGCTGCCGCTGTTAAGCGTCACGCGAAGAAGGTTCAGCGCGAACAGCGCCGCGCCGTTCGTCTGTACTAATACAGCCGTTCTACGCAAAGCTTCTGCCTCGCCCGGCCTCGTGCCGGGTTGATGGTAGCGGTCGTTTCAAGCCCTTGGCCATGCGCCCTGGGTGCCCCGGCAAAAGCTATGGGCAACCTGTACTACACCGTCAGAACTGGTCTTTGGCCAGCCGTGCACGTCCTTCCTGACGAGCCCCTAGGGCTGGTGACGAGCACAACACCTCTTCGCTACACCTCTTCTCCACACCCGCGCACAAGCGTTTAGACTTGCCAGTTGCCTGATGACGAGACTGCCATGGCCGGGCTGATTCCCCAGAGTTTTATCGACGATCTTCTCAACCGCACCGACATTGTCGACGTGGTGAGTTCGCGCATCCAGCTCAAAAAAGCCGGCAAGAACCATTCGGCCTGCTGCCCGTTCCACAAAGAGAAAACCCCCTCTTTCACCGTCAGCCCCGACAAGCAGTTCTACTATTGCTTCGGCTGCGGTGCCGGTGGCAACGCCCTTGGCTTCATCATGGACCACGACAACCTGGACTTCCCCCAGGCGGTCGAGGAACTGGCCAGGGCTGCCGGCATGGAAGTGCCGCGCGAGGAAGGCCGGCGCGGGCAAAAGCCCCGCCAGCCGGTCGATTCGCCGCTGTACCCACTGCTTGAAGCTGCCACCGAATTCTACCGCCAGGCGCTGCGTAACCACCCGACCCGCAAGGCGGCCGTGGAATACCTGAAAGGCCGTGGCCTGTCCGGCGAAATTGCCCGGGACTTCAGCCTGGGCTTCGCCCCGCCTGGCTGGGACAACCTGCTCAAGCACCTTGGCGCCGACACGCTGCAACAAAAAGTGATGATCGACGCCGGGCTGCTGATCGAAAACGCCGAGAGCGGAAAGCGCTACGACCGTTTCCGCGACCGGGTGATGTTCCCCATCCGCGACAGCCGCGGCCGGGTGATCGCCTTTGGTGGCCGGGTGCTGGGCGACGACAAGCCCAAGTACCTGAACTCCCCGGAAACCCCGGTGTTTCACAAAGGCCAGGAACTGTATGGCCTGTACGAGGCGCGCAAGCACAACCGCAACCTCGATGAAATCATCGTCGTCGAAGGCTACATGGACGTCATCGCGCTGGCCCAGCAAGGCCTGCGCAACGCCGTGGCAACCCTGGGCACGGCCACCAGCGAAGAGCACCTCAAGCGCCTGTTCCGCGTGGTGCCGAGCGTTTTGTTCTGCTTCGACGGCGACCAAGCCGGGCGCAAGGCCGCCTGGCGGGCCCTGGAGTCGACCCTGTCGAGCCTGCAGGACGGGCGCCGCGCGCGGTTTCTGTTTTTGCCGGAGGGCGAAGACCCGGACAGCCTGGTGCGCGCCGAGGGCACCGATGCCTTCCGCGCACGCATCAACCAGCACGCACAACCGCTGGCCGATTACTTTTTCGAGCAATTGAGCAACGAGGCCGACCCGCGCTCGCTCGAAGGCAAGGCGCACATGGCCACGCTGGCCGCGCCGCTGATCGAACAAGTGCCCGGCGCCAACCTGCGCCAATTGATGCGTAACCGCCTGCGCGAGATTACCGGCCTCGACCCGCAACAAATGGAGCAACTGGCGCAAAGCCCGCCAGCCAGCAGCACCACGCCGGATTACGACCCCGGCTACGACTACGACGCCATGGCGAGCTACACGCCCGACCACGGCGACATGCACTACACGCCCGACTATGCCGCCGTTCATCAGGAACAGCCGGCATGGACACCCAACAAGGGTGGCGGCAAGAAACAGTGGGACGACAAGCCCTGGAGCAAGAAAGGCGGCAAACCGTGGCGCCGTGATGGCCAGCGCGAAGAAGCCCCACCGCGAGTCCCGGCACCAGTAGAGCCGCCGACCCTGTCGGCGCTGCGCACGCTGATGCATTACCCGTTACTGGCCGGCAAAGTCGAGGACGCGAGCCATTTTGCCGACGACGAGCACGTGTATAACCAACTGCTGGTGGCGCTGATCGAGGCCGCGCAGAAAAATCCTAAGCTAAGCTCAATGCAGTTGATTGCACGCTGGCACGGTACGGACCAAGGCCGTTTGCTACGGGCCTTGGCCGAGAAGGAGTGGTTGATCGATGCCGATAACCTTGAACAACAGTTTTTCGACACTATAACTAGCTTGTCCGCTCGCCAACGCGAGCGCAGCCTGGAACATCTGCTGAGGAAAGCACGTCAAAGCGAACTGAGCCCAGACGAAAAAAATCAGCTGCTCGCCTTGCTGAGCCGCAATGTTCCCGCACAAAACCCGACCTCATCTGGCGCGTGAGGTCCTAGCTCGGGTATAATCCTCGGCTTGTTTTTTGCCCGCCAAGACCTTCAGTGGATAGGGTGTTATGTCCGGAAAAGCGCAACAGCAATCTCGTATCAAAGAGTTGATCACCCGCGGTCGTGAGCAGGGCTACCTGACTTACGCGGAGGTCAACGACCACCTGCCTGAGGATATTTCAGATCCTGAACAGGTGGAAGACATCATCCGCATGATCAACGACATGGGGATCAACGTATTCGAGAGTGCTCCGGATGCGGATGCCCTGCTGTTGGCGGAAGCCGACACTGACGAGGCCGCAGCCGAAGAAGCTGCTGCCGCGTTGGCTGCAGTCGAAACCGATATCGGCCGCACGACCGACCCGGTGCGCATGTACATGCGCGAAATGGGTACTGTCGAGCTGCTGACACGCGAAGGCGAGATCGAAATCGCCAAGCGTATCGAGGAAGGCATCCGTGAAGTCATGGGTGCTATTGCCCATTTCCCGGGTACTGTCGATCACATTCTCAGCGAGTACGAGCGCGTCACCACCGAAGGTGGCCGCCTGTCCGACGTTCTCAGTGGTTATATCGACCCTGACGACGCCATCGCCACGCCGAACGAAGAAGTGCCGCAACCTGCTGCCAAAGCCGCTGCTGCCAAGGCAGAAGAGGAAGAGGAAGAAGACGGCGACGCTAGCGACGACGAGGAAGAAACCGAAAGCGGCCCAGACCCCGAAGTTGCCCGTCAGCGTTTCGGCGCGGTAGCCGACCAGCTCGCGATCAGCCTCAAGGTTCTGAAGAAGCACGGCCGTAACCACGCAGACAGCATTGCTGCCATGCAAGCTGTTGCCGACCTGTTCATGCCGATCAAGCTGGTACCGAAGCAATTCGAAGTCCTGGTTGAGCGTGTACGCGGCGCCCTTGAGCGCCTGCGTCAGCAAGAACGCGCCATCATGCAGCTGTGTGTGCGTGATGCACGTATGCCGCGTGCCGACTTCCTGCGTCTGTTCCCGAGCAACGAGACCGACCAGACCTGGTCGGGCGACCTGTCCAAGCGCAACACCAAATGGGCAGCTGCCCTGGGTGAAAAAAACGCTGCGATCGTCGCCTGTCAGCAGAAACTGATCGACCTTGAAACCGAGACCGGCCTGACCGTCGCGGAAATCAAGGACATCAACCGTCGCATGTCCATCGGTGAGGCCAAGGCCCGCCGCGCCAAGAAAGAAATGGTCGAGGCGAACCTGCGTCTGGTGATTTCCATCGCCAAGAAGTACACCAACCGTGGCCTGCAGTTCCTCGATCTGATCCAGGAAGGCAACATCGGCTTGATGAAAGCGGTGGACAAGTTCGAATACCGTCGCGGTTACAAGTTCTCGACCTACGCCACCTGGTGGATCCGCCAGGCTATCACCCGTTCGATCGCCGACCAGGCGCGCACCATCCGTATTCCGGTGCACATGATCGAGACGATCAACAAGCTCAACCGTATTTCCCGCCAGATGTTGCAGGAAATGGGCCGTGAACCGACCCCGGAAGAGCTGGGTGAGCGCATGGAAATGCCTGAGGACAAGATCCGCAAGGTATTGAAGATCGCCAAAGAGCCGATCTCCATGGAAACCCCGATCGGCGACGACGAAGATTCGCACCTGGGCGACTTCATCGAGGACTCGACCATGCAGTCCCCGATCGACGTAGCCACCGTCGAAAGCCTCAAGGAAGCAACCCGCGACGTGCTCTCGGGCCTGACCGCACGCGAAGCCAAAGTGCTGCGCATGCGTTTCGGTATCGACATGAACACCGACCACACCCTTGAAGAAGTCGGCAAACAGTTCGACGTGACCCGCGAGCGGATCCGTCAGATTGAAGCCAAGGCGCTGCGCAAGCTGCGCCACCCGACGCGAAGCGAGCATCTGCGCTCGTTCCTCGACGAGTAAAAACCAACCCCGGCCCAGGCCGGGGTTTTTTTATGTAAAAAACCAGCCTCGCACGCCCTCCCCAGGCGCGCCAAGCCCGTCTACACTCGATTGCAGACCCCCTGAATCGAGAGGCCGCTATGCCCTTGTTGCCGGCCCTTCTGTTGCTGTTCCTTTGCCTGTGGAACACCACAGCCGGCGCACTGACCCTGACCGACGAAGAAAAAGCCTGGCTCAGCGCCCATCCGCAGCTGCGTCTAGGCGTGGATGCTTCATGGCCGCCGTTCGAGTTTCGCGACCAGGACAACCGCTACCAGGGATTGGCCGCCGACTATGTAACCCTCATCCAGGAACGCCTGGGCATCGCCCTCACGCCGGTTGAACCCAGCAGTTGGGGCGAGGTGCTCGATCGAGCCCGCAAAAACCAGATCGACCTGCTACCCGGCATCATGTCCACCCCGGAGCGGCAGAGCTACCTGGCCTTCACCCGCCCATACCTGGATTTCCCCATTGTTATCCTCGCCCACAGCGGCGGCCCCAAGCCGCGCACGCTCGACGACCTCTATGGGCTGAAGGTGGCAGTGGTGGAGAACTACGCGCCCCACGAGCTGCTGCGCAATCATCACCCGGACCTCAACCTGGTGGCCCTGCCCAACGTCAGCTCAGCCCTGCAGGCACTGGCCACCGACGAAGTCGACGCGGTGGTCGGCGACCTCGCATCGAGCATCTGGAGCCTGCGCCAGCTCAAGCTCGACGGCCTGTATGTCAGCGGTGAGACGCCCTACCGCTATCAGCTGGCAATGGCTGCGCCCAGGGAGCAGAAAGTGCTGGTGGGCATCCTCGACAAAGTCATGGCCGACATGAGCAGCAGCGACATCAGCGACATCCAGCAACGCTGGGTCGGCAATGTGGTGGACCAACGCAGCTTCTGGCCTGACATGCTCACCTACGGCCTGCCTGCGGCGGCGCTGCTGATGACCGTTCTGGCCGTGGTGATCCGCATCAACCGCAGGCTCAGCTCGGAGATTTCCCGGCGTATTGCCCTGGAGCAGGAGCTGCGCAGCAGCGAGTACCACTACCGCGGCCTGATCGAGAGCCTGTCAGCCATCGCCTGGGAAGCCGACGCCAGCGACTTCACCTACAGCTACGTCTCGCCGCACGCCGAAGACCTGCTCGGCTACCCGCTGGTCGAATGGCTCAAGCCCGGTTTCTGGCGCGGCATCCTGCACCCGCAAGACGCGCTGTGGGCGCAGGCTTACTGCGAGAGCGAAACAGCAGCCGGGCGTGATCACAGCCTGGACTACCGAGTCATCCGCGCCGACGGCCAGCCGCTGTGGGTGCGCAACATCGTCAGCATGATCGAACACGGCCACAAGCCGCTGATGCGCGGCCTGATGATCGACATCAGCGAAACCAAGAACACCGAAGAAGCCCTGCGCCTGTCACAGCAGAAGTTCGCCTCGGTGTTCCAGCAGTGCCCGGACATCCTGGTCATTGCCCGCCACAGCGACGGCTGCCTGCTGGAAGTCAACGAAGCGTTCGAGGAGCAAATTGGCCTGGGCCCCGCCGAGGTGCTGGGCCGCACCGCCACCGAACTGGGCCTGTGGGGCGCGCAAGGGCACGGCCCTGGGCTGCTGGAGCGCTTGCAGCGCGGTGGCATCCGCAACATGGAAATGACCTTCAAACGCAGCAACGGCCAGCTTTTTACCGGCCTGACCAGCGCCGAGACCTTCCACCTCGATGGCACCCTGGCGCTGGTAGTTGCGGTGCGCGACATCACGCAACTGAAAGAAACCCAGCAGCAGCTGCAAACCTCCGAAGAGAAATTCGCCAAGGCCTTCCACGCCTCCCCCGACGGCCTGCTGCTGTCGCGCCAGAGCGACGGCCTGCTGCTGGAGGTAAACGAAGGCTTCTGCCGCCTGACCGGCTACGACATCAACCCCGGCGGCGAACAGACCGCGCTGGACCTAGGCATCTGGGTCGACCTCAGCGAACGCCGGCGCCTGGTCGAGAAACTCAAGCGCGACGGCTTCGTGCGTGACCTCAGTTGCCACATCCGCCGCAGCGACGGCCAGATCCGCTTGTGCGAACTGTCCGCGCGCCCACTGCCCATCGGCGGCGTGGACTGCATGCTGACCATCGCCCGCGACATTACCGAGCGCCACCTGATGCAGGAAAAACTGCAACTGGCCGCGACCGTGTTCGAAAACACCGCCGAAGGGGTGCTGATCACCGACACTGACCAGCGCATCAGCGCGGTCAACCGTGCGTTCAGCGAGATCACCGGCTACAGCGAAATCGAAGCCCTGGGCCAAACCCCGCGCCTGCTAGCTTCAGGCCAGCACGACAGCGCCTTCTATGCCGCCATGTGGCATCAACTAACCGCCGAAGGCCATTGGCAGGGCGAGATCTTCAACAAGCGCAAGAATGGCGAACTCTACCCCGGCTGGCTGACCATCAGCGCCGTGCGTAACAACGAGCGCGAAATCACGCACTTCGTCGCCGTATTCGCCGACATCTCCAGCCTCAAGCACGCCCAGGCCAAACTCGACTACCAGGCCCACCACGACCCACTCACCGGCCTGCCCAACCGCACCCTGTTCGAAACGCGCCTGCAGGCCGCGCTCAGCTGCGCCCAGCTGTCCAACCGCCAGGGCGCGGTGCTGTTCCTTGACCTTGACCGCTTCAAACACATCAACGACAGCCTCGGTCACCCAGTTGGCGACCTGCTGCTCAAAGGCATCGCCCAGCGGCTCAAAGAGCAGGTGCGCGACGTCGATACCGTGGCCCGCCTGGGCGGCGACGAGTTCATCATCCTGCTGCCGGGCCTGCACAAACCCAGCGATGCCAGCGCCATCGCCAATAAACTGCTGACCTGCTTCAACGCCCCGTTCCAGGCCGGCGAGCACGAATTCTTCACCAGTGCCAGCATCGGCATCAGCCTTTATCCACAGGACGGCAGCGACACCGCCACGTTGATCCGCAACGCCGACGCCGCCATGTACCGCTCCAAGGCCAAGGGCCGTAACCGCGTCGAAGCCTACACCCGCGACCTCACCGCCCAAGCCAGCGAGCGTATTGCCCTGGAACACGAACTGCGCCGCGCCATCGAGCGCAACGAACTGAGCCTGTGCTACCAGCCCAAGTTCAGCCTCAAGACGCAAAGCCTGGTGGGCGCCGAAGCCTTGGTGCGCTGGACCCACCCCACCTTCGGCGAAGTGCCGCCAGAGCGCTTCATCCACCTGGCCGAAGAAAACGGCACCATCCTGCAACTGGGCGACTGGGTACTGGAGCAGGCCTGCCGCCAGATGCACCAATGGAAGCGCAGCTACCAAGCCTTCGGCCCGCTGTCGATCAACCTGGCCGGCGCGCAGCTGCGCCAGCCAAACCTGGCCAGACGCATCGAGCAACTGCTCAAGACCTACCAGCTCAAGGCCGGCGATCTGCAACTGGAGATTACCGAGAACTTCATCATGAGCCAGGCCGAAGAAGCCTTGAGCGTGTTGCACCAGCTCAAGCAGCTTGGCGTCCAACTGGCCATCGACGACTTCGGCACCGGCTATTCCTCGCTCAGCTACCTCAAGCGCCTGCCGCTGGACATCCTCAAGATCGACCAGTCGTTCATCCGCGGCCTGCCGGACGACCCGCACGACGCCGCCATCGCCAGGGCGATCATTGCGCTGGGCCGCAGCATGCAACTGACCATCATTGCCGAAGGTGTAGAGAACCAGGCCCAGCAACGCTTCCTCGCCGCCGAAGGCTGCGAGCAGATCCAGGGCTACATCGTCAGCCTGCCCCTGCCCCCGCAAGAATTCGCCGCGACCTTCCTGCGCATAGCACTATCGGATCTTTCAGATGGCACGGTATCGAAACCATCGTTATAATCCGGGCCACCTCTGAGGGCCTATAGCTCAGTTGGTTAGAGCAGAGGACTCATAATCCTTTGGTCCACGGTTCGAGTCCGTGTGGGCCCACCAAATACCAGGAAGCCGCGCTATTGCGCGGCTTTCGTCGTTTAAAGCCTACATCTTCTGCCCAGTCACAGCAGCCAGCACGGCGAGCATGGCTTGCATGGCTTGCATGGCTTGCATGGCTTGCCAGGAGCGATCCGGCGCTGGCGGATTTGCTTACCAAGGCGGGTGGTGATTAGCGTGTAGTCCATGTTCTATATACGTAACAAAACGAAGTGTATGTAACGTATACGTAACTCCTAGAAAAACAAAACAGTCCCGTAGCTGACCACATAAGATGAGATCAGCTCGCAAAACTCTGAGAAGTCCACTCGCCGGCAGCCGTGCTTGCGGATCCAGCCGCGCCACTACCAGGCCTTGAGACTCATGTGTCGTTCAACCCCGCCATCGCCCAAAGTGCCGGGCGACAGCCACCTGTCGTACCGCCTCGCTATAAAAAGCAAGTACCCCGCCCCCCTTGCACACCGCAACCTGCCTTCACTAGGCTAGCCCCTCGACCCAAGGGACCTGACATGCCGGCCACTTCCTCCATCGCCCTCGACGAAACCGACCGCCAGCTGATTGCGCTGTTGCAGATCAACGCGCGCGAAAACGTCGCCACCCTCGCCCGCCAGTTAGGCATCGCCCGCACCACGGTGAACTCGCGCCTGGAGCGCCTGGAGCGGCACAAGGTCATCACCGGCTACGGCGTGCGCCTTGGCCAGCGCCTGATCGGCGGCGGGCTGCAAGCGTACGTCGGGATCAAGGCGCAACCGCGCTCGGGCAAGGACATCGTCCGCCACCTGAGCGCCATGGGCCAGGTGCAGCAACTGTGCGCGGTCAGTGGCGAATTCGACTATGTGGCCTGGTTGCACAGCGATTCGCCGGAGCAACTGGACCAACTGCTCGACCAGATCGGCAGCCTGGATGGGGTGGAGAAAACCACTACCTCGATCATCCTCAGCAGCAAAGTCGACCGCGGGCAGCCGGGCTGATTGGCGTAAGTTCTCCAAACACCTTCTGCAGCAACGTCCCCCGCCGCCCCAAGCACTTTCTGGCAAAAGTACCCAGAAACTGTCGACCACTTGGCTTCTTTAGCCTAACTCGTCATATTCACCAAAAAACCAGCCATAACGACGAAACAACCTGCATATCGCCAACACTCTGTACCTTATCTACGAACCTCAACCCCCTCTAAAATGACCCCCAGGCATTTCCTATACTCAGGCTCCGTTCCGCAGCCGCTCTGGCAAGGTCACTTATGAACAAGAACAACCGCCATCCCGCCGACGGCCAGAAACCGATTACCATCTTCGGCCCGGACTTCCCTTTTGCCTTCGACGACTGGCTGGAGCACCCGGCCGGCCTGGGCAGCATCCCGGCCGACCAGCATGGCGAAGAAGTGGCGATCATCGGCGCCGGTATCGCCGGGTTGGTGGCGGCCTATGAGCTGATGAAGCTGGGCCTCAAGCCTGTGGTGTACGAGGCCTCCAAGCTGGGCGGGCGGCTGCGCTCGCAGGCCTTCAACGGCACCGATGGCATCGTCGCAGAGCTCGGCGGCATGCGCTTTCCGGTGTCGTCCACCGCCTTTTATCACTACGTCGACAAGCTTGGGCTGGAGACAAAACCGTTCCCCAACCCGCTGACGCCGGCCTCGGGCAGCACGGTGATCGACCTGGAAGGCCAGACCTACTACGCCGAAAAGGCTGCCGACCTGCCCAAACTGTTCCACGAAGTGGCCGAGGCCTGGGCCGATGCCCTGGAATGCGGGGCGCAGTTCGGTGATATCCAGCAAGCCATCCGCGACCGTGACGTACCGCGCCTCAAAGAGCTGTGGAACAAGCTGGTGCCGCTGTGGGACGACCGCACCTTCTACGACTTTGTCGCAAGCTCGCGGGCGTTCGCCGAGCTGAGCTTCCAGCACCGCGAGGTGTTCGGCCAGGTGGGCTTCGGCACCGGGGGCTGGGACTCGGACTTCCCTAATTCGATGCTGGAAATCTTCCGCGTGGTGATGACCAACTGCGACGACCACCAACACCTGGTGGTCGGTGGCGTCGAGCAGGTGCCGCAGGGTATCTGGCGCCATGTACCGGAGCGCTGCGCGCACTGGCCGGCGGGCACCAGCCTGAAGGGCTTGCATGGCGGCGCGCCGCGTACTGGGGTCAAGCGCATTGCCCGCGCCGCCGACGGGCGCCTGGCGGTGACCGACAACTATGGCGATGCGCGCCACTACTCGGCTGTGCTGGTTACCTGCCAAAGCTGGCTGCTGACCACGCAGATCGACTGTGAAGAGGCGTTGTTCTCGCAAAAAATGTGGATGGCGCTGGACCGCACTCGCTACATGCAGGCGTCGAAGACCTTCGTCATGGTCGACCGCCCGTTCTGGAAGGACAAAGACCCGCAGACCGGCCGCGACCTGATGAGCATGACCCTCACCGACCGCCTGACCCGTGGCACTTACCTGTTCGACAACGGCGACGACAAGCCGGGCGTCATCTGCCTGTCCTACGCGTGGATGAGCGATGCCCTGAAGATGCTCCCGCACCCGACTGAAAAACGCGTGCAACTGGCCCTCGATGCGCTGAAGAAGATCTACCCGAAAACCGACATTGCCGGGCACATCATCGGCGACCCGATCACTATTTCCTGGGAAGCCGACCCGTACTTCCTCGGCGCCTTCAAGGGCGCGTTGCCGGGGCACTACCGCTATAACCAGCGCATGTACGCGCACTTCATGCAGCAGGACATGCCCAGCGAGCAGCGCGGCATGTTCATCGCCGGTGACGATGTGTCGTGGACCCCGGCCTGGGTGGAAGGGGCGGTACAGACTTCGCTGAATGCGGTGTGGGGTATCATGACCCACTTTGGCGGCAAGACCCACGCCGACAACCCAGGCCCGGGCGATGTGTTCGATGAACTCGGCCCGATTGCCCTGCCCGACTGAACGAAGGAGCAGCGCCATGCGCATCGCCCTGTACCAAGGCCCGCCCGGCCCGTTGGATGTGCCCGGCAACCTCGAGCGCCTGCAGCACCAGGCGCAGGCCGCCGCCGCTGAAGGCGCAGGCTTGCTGGTGTGCCCGGAGATGTTCCTCAGCGGCTACAACATTGGCCAGGCGCAGGTCAGCCGCCTGGCCGAGGCTGCCGATGGGCCGGCGGCGATGCGCGTGGTGGAGATTGCCCAGGCGCACGGCATCGCCATCGCCTACGGCTACCCCGAGCGCAGCGAGGAGGGCGCGTTGTACAACAGCGTGCAACTGATCGACGCCCACGGCCGCAGCCTGTGCAACTACCGCAAGACCCATCTGTTCGGCGAACTCGACCGCAGCCTGTTCACTCAAGGCCCCGACCACTTTCCGGTAGTCGACCTGGACGGTTGGAAGGTGGGGATGCTGATCTGCTACGACATCGAGTTCCCGGAAAACGCCCGGTGCCTCGCGCTGGCGGGTGCCGAGCTGATCCTGGTGCCAACCGCGAACATGGCGCCGTACGATTTCGTCTGCCAGGTAACCGTGCGCTCGCGAGCGCAGGAGAACCAGTGCTACCTGGTATATGCCAACTACTGCGGCGCTGAGGCCGAGCTTGAATACTGCGGGCAAAGCAGCATTGTCGGGCCAGATGGCAGCCTGCTGGCGATGGCGGGGCGCGATGAGTGCCAGTTGCTGGCTGACCTTGACCGCGAGCAGGTACGCAAAGGCCGTGCGGCGTTTCCGTACCTGGCAGACCTGCGCCAGGACCTGCACCGAAGCTGACGCAGACAAGCCTGCCGTAGCGCGCTAGCATTCGCCCATGCCCGATACCACCCGCACGCTCTGCCTCGACAACGGCCTGCAGCTCACCCTGCGCCATGCCCCGCGCCTCAAGCGCGCAGCGGCAGCGCTGCGCGTCAATGCCGGCAGCCACGACGCCCCGGCGCAATGGCCGGGCCTGGCGCACTTTCTCGAACACCTGTTCTTTCTGGGCACAGCGCGTTTCCCGCTCGAAGACGGCCTGATGCGCTACGTGCAAGGCTTGGGCGGGCAGGTCAATGCCAGCACCCGCGAGCGCACCACCGATTACTTCTTCGAAGTGCCGCCCGCCGCATTGGCTGCAGGCCTGGAGCGGTTGACCGAGATGCTCGCCAGGCCCGACCTTAGCCTGCCACGCCAGCGCCGCGAGCGTGAGGTGATACACGCTGAATTCATCGCCTGGTCACGCAACGCCGAAGCGCAGCAGCAATTCGCATTGTTGCAGCAGGTGTCGCCGCGCCACCCGCTGAGCGGCTTCCACGCCGGCAACCGCTACACCTTGGCGTTGGGCGACAGCGCCTTTCAGCAGGCATTGAGCGGCTTTCATCAGCGTTTTTACCAAGGTGCGCAAATCACCTTGAGCCTGGCAGGCCCACAGTTTCTGGACGAACTTGAAGGGCTCGGCAGGCAGTTCGGCGGTGTATTCGCACAAGGCCCCGAGGTCTTCCGCGAGCCCCCGCCGCCACTGCTCGATGCAGCGTTATCGACGCCATGGTTGTTCGCCCATGACAACCTGCCGCCCGGCGCCGAGCCGGCTCTGGGCCTGCTATTGAGCCACCTGCTGGATACGCGCGCCGGCACTTGGCTGGGCGCACTGCGCGAACGCGGCTGGCTGCGTACATGCAGCGCGCAGGTGTTGCACGGGTACGCCGGGCAACTGCTCTGGCAGCCAAAGCTGCAACTGGCAGAACAGGCCCCCGTGGCTGAAGCGGAAAAACTGCTGCATGGCTGGTTGGGCTTCTTGCGCCAGCAAGACCTGCAACAACTCAACCAGCGTTACGCCCACCTGCAACAGCGCCGGGAACTGGCGGCGAATGCGCTGGAACTGGCCCAGCGCGACAGTGCCGGCCTGCCATTTGCGAAGCTCGACGCCCAAGGCCTGGCGGCACTGCAAGCGCTGCTGCGCGACCTGCCCCATGCCAACTTCGGCCACTGGCAGTTGCCGGCAGAAGAGCCCTTGCTGCAGTCCGCCCCTATCGCCCATAGCGCGCCCCTGCCGTCTGCCTTTGCCATCAGCGAAAGCCTGCCTGCAAGCCGCGAATTTGCCGCAGTCTACTTACGTTGGCGGATCACCTCAGCCGCCCGTGAACACTGCCTGCCAGTTCTGCAACGCGCCCTGCAACTTCTCCAGGCCCGCGCCGAACACGCTTCGTTGCAACTTGGCCTGAGCGCTGCCGGCGAGCACTGGCAACTGCGCGTCGCCGGGCAGCCGTGGTCAGCCATCCGTTTGCTCGGCGAAGCCTTGGCCCTGCTACGCAACCCACCCGCCGAACACTGGCATGCAGAACCTGCAACAGAGCCTGCCCTGATCCCGCTGCGGGCCTTGCTCAAGGCGTTGCCGGATGCCCTGCAACCGACTGAAAACCAGCCCCAGCCAGGCAGCCGGCTGGGTCAGCCGATGCTGACCGACCTGTGGCAACAGGCCTGCTGGCAAGGTTTGGCTAGCGGCCTTGGCCAGCAGCAGCTAGGCGCCTTGGGCTGGGCGTTGCAGGGGCTGATGGGCCAGCCCGGCGAGCCTGCGCCGCCGCTTGCCCTCCAAGGCCGGCGCTGGGTGCATGTGCCGACCGAAGGCCGCGAACCTGCGCTGCTGCTGTTCTGCCCGCTGCCAACTGAGTTGCAGGCCCCCGGCCGCCTGCTCGCGCACTTGCTGCAGGGCCGGGTGTACCAGCGCCTGCGGGTAGAGTTGCAACTGGGCTATGCGGTGTTCAGTGCCTTCCGTCAGGTCGATGGCCACGCCGGGCTGCTGTTCGGCGTGCAGTCACCGCATGCCAGCCCGGCGCAAATCCTCAGTCACCTGCTGCAACTGCTTGGCGAGGGCATCCAGCTCGACGCCCACGCGCGCCAGCAGTTGGCGGATCAGTTCGACGAAGGCGCCATGGCCAACCCCGAGGTAGCGGAGTGGGCCTGGCAGGCGCACATCGCGAAACACAATTCAGATCTATCCTTTCTTCGCTGGTCTATTCTCAACACCGAGCAGCACGTTCTGGACGTTTTGTTGCAGCAGCTGATCAGCGCCCGCCACGGCTGGTGCTGCCTGGCCAATGCCGCAGCAGTGGACGCTCACTGGCAGTGTTAGAGGGTCGATTGTTACCTGAGATGTAACGGCGCTTTTCGAATAATTAACCTTTCAGTACAAATTATTCTTGTAAGATAGCGCAATCTCGATTCAGGGAACCTCCTGCTCCAGGCGGCACCCAATAATCAGTTGTTCAACCAAACCTCACCGGAAGGAGACATCCCATGTGGACCAAACCTGCTTACACCGACCTGCGTATCGGCTTCGAAGTCACCATGTACTTCGCCAACCGCTAAGCAGCACTGCGGTACAACGCCTCGGCCCGCCGGGGCGTTTTCGTTTTCAGAGACGGTTTTTCCGATAGAGAGTGGCCATGTACATCCAGATTCTCGGCTCTGCCGCAGGCGGCGGGTTCCCGCAGTGGAACTGCAACTGCGTCAACTGCAAGGGTTACCGCGACGGCAGCTTGCGCGCCACTGCGCGTACCCAGTCGTCCATCGCCCTGTCCGACGACGGCGAGCACTGGATCCTGTGCAACGCCTCCCCGGACATCCGCGCCCAGCTCCAGGCCTTTGCCCCCATGCAACCGGCCCGGGCCCTGCGCGACACCGGCATCGACGCCATCGTGCTGCTGGACAGCCAGATCGACCACACCACCGGCCTGCTCAGCCTGCGCGAAGGCTGCCCGCACAAGGTGTGGTGCACCGAGATGGTCCACCAGGACCTGAGTACCGGTTTCCCGCTGTTCAACATGCTCAGCCACTGGAACGGCGGCCTGCAGTGGAACCGCATCGAGCTTGAAGGCAGGTTCGTCATCGACGCCTGCCCCAACCTGCGCTTCACCCCGTTCCCGCTGCGCAGCGCAGCGCCGCCCTATTCACCGCACCGCTTCGACCCGCACCCAGGCGACAACCTGGGCCTGCTCGTCGAAGACACCCGCACCGGCGGCAAGCTGTTCTACGCGCCGGGCCTTGGCCAGGTCGACGACAAGCTGCTGCAGATGATGCACGGCGCCGACTGCCTGCTGGTGGACGGCACCCTGTGGGAGGACGATGAAATGCAGCGCCGTGGCGTCGGTACCCGCACTGGCCGCGAAATGGGCCACCTGGCGCAAAATGGCCCCGGCGGCATGCTCGAAGTGCTCGACGGCTTCGCTCGCCAGCGCAAGGTGCTCATCCACATCAACAACACCAACCCGATCCTCGATGAAAACTCGCCCGAGCGCGCCGAAGTGCTGCGCCGCGGCGTCGAAGTCGCCTTCGACGGCATGAGCATCGAGTTGTAAGGAGGCCCTGTGAGCGACGCAACGCCGATGTCCCCTGCCGAGTTCGAGCAGGCCCTGCGCGCCAAGGGCGCCTTTTACCATATCCATCACCCCTACCACGTGGCGATGTATGAAGGCCGTGCCAGCCGCGAGCAGATCCAGGGTTGGGTGGCCAACCGCTTCTATTACCAGGTGAACATCCCGCTCAAGGACGCCGCGATTCTGGCCAACTGCCCAGACCGCGAAATCCGCCGCGAGTGGATTCAACGCCTGCTCGACCACGACGGCGCGCCCGGCGAAGACGGCGGTATCGAAGCCTGGCTGCGCCTGGGCCAGGCCGTTGGCCTGGACCCCGAGCAACTGCGCAGCCAGGAGCTGGTGCTGCCCGGTGTACGCTTTGCCGTGGATGCCTACGTCAACTTCGCCCGCCGCGCCAGTTGGCAAGAGGCGGCCAGCAGCTCGCTGACCGAGCTGTTCGCCCCGCAGATCCACCAGTCGCGCCTGGACAGCTGGCCGCAGCACTACCCATGGATCGACCCGGCCGGCTATGAATACTTCCGCACCCGCCTGGGCCAGGCGCGCCGTGATGTCGAGCATGGCCTGGCGATCACGCTGCAGCACTACACCACCCGCGAGGGGCAGGAACGCATGCTGCAAATCCTGCAGTTCAAGCTGGATATCCTGTGGAGCATGCTCGATGCCATGAGCATGGCCTATGAGCTGGACCGCCCGCCTTATCACACCGTCACCCGCGAGCGGGTCTGGCACAAGGGGATCGCCTTATGAGTCTTGACCGCCAACAAGTGCCAGCCTGGCGCCCGGGCTATCGCTTCCAGTACGAACCGGCGCAAAAGGGCCACGTGCTGCTGTACCCCGAAGGCATGATCAAGCTGAACGAAAGCGCCAGCCTGATCGGCGGGCTGATCGATGGCCAGCGCAGCGTCGCGCAGATCATCACTGACCTCGAACAGCAGTTCCCCGGTGTGCCCGAAGTCGCCGATGACATCGAGCAATTCATGGAGGTGGCCCGTGCCGAACACTGGATCACCCTCGCCTGACCCAAGCGGGCAACCGGCCTGCGTCGAGCACGTGGAAGCGGGCTTTCCCCGCGATCAGGTCGGCCTGCCGCTGTGGCTGCTGGCCGAGCTTACCTACCGCTGCCCGTTGCAGTGCCCGTACTGCTCCAACCCGCTGGATTTTGCCCAGCAGGGCAAAGAGCTGAGCACCGAGCAGTGGTTCAAGGTCATGGCCGAGGCGCGCGAAATGGGCGCGGCGCAGATCGGCTTTTCCGGCGGCGAACCGCTGGTGCGCCAGGACCTGGCCGAACTGATCGGCGAGGCCCGCCGGCTGGGCTACTACACCAACCTGATCACCTCCGGCATCGGCCTTACCGAGCAGAAGATCGCCGCGTTCAAGCACGCCGGGCTCGACCATATCCAGATCAGCTTCCAGGCCAGCGACGAGCAGGTGAACAACCTGCTGGCCGGCTCGAAAAAGGCCTTCGCGCAGAAGCTGGAAATGGCCCGGGCAGTAAAAGCCCACGGCTACCCGATGGTGCTCAACTTTGTCACCCACCGGCACAACATCGACAAGATCGACCGCATCATCGAGCTGTGTATTGCCCTGGAAGCCGACTTCGTCGAGCTTGCCACCTGCCAGTTCTACGGCTGGGCGCACCTCAACCGCCTCGGGCTGTTGCCCACCCGTGAGCAGCTTGAGCGGGCCGAGCGGGTGACCAACGAGTACCGCGCCAAGCTCAAAGCCGAAGGCCACCCGTGCAAGCTGATCTTCGTCACCCCGGACTACTACGAAGAGCGCCCCAAGGCCTGCATGAACGGCTGGGGCAGCCTGTTCCTGACCATCACCCCCGATGGCACCGCCCTGCCCTGCCACGGCGCGCGGCAGTTGCCGGTGCAGTTCCCCAACGTGCGCGACCACGACCTGCAGCACATCTGGTACGACTCGTTCGGTTTCAACCGCTTTCGCGGCTTTGACTGGATGCCCGAACCCTGCCGCTCGTGCGACGAAAAAGAAAAGGACTTCGGCGGCTGCCGCTGCCAGGCGTTCATGCTCACCGGTGACGCCAGCAAGGCCGACCCGGTCTGCGCCAAGTCGCCGGACCACGGCATCATCCTCAAGGCCCGCGAAGAAGCCGAACACGCAACCCTGGAGATCGAGCAAATGACCTTCCGCAACGAGCGCAACGCCCATGTCATCGCCCGTGGCTGAGTTCAGCGCCGCCCAGGCGGTGGCTGCCGGCACTGACTTTGCCGAACTCAAGGCCAGCGACGATGGCCTGTTCTGGGTTGAGTTCCGCCCCGCCGATGGCGCTTGCCGAGTGTGGCATTGGCTTTACCACCAGGCCCGCTGCCTGACCCCGGAAGGCTTCAGTGTGCGCAGCCGCGTTTACGAATACGGCGGCGGCAGCTATTGCCTGGGTGGCGACGGGCTGGTGTTCGTCAACGAGAATGACCAGCAGCTCTACACCCAGGCGCTAGACGGCTCGGCACCGCGCGCACTGAGCGCAGATGCCGCGTGCCGCTACGGCGATGTGCAATGGCACGACGGCCTGTTGCTGGCCGTTGAAGAACGCCATGGGGCGTCGGTGGAGCACCGCCTGGTGGCGTTGGCCGATGGTCAACGCACTGTGCTCGCCGAGGGCGCCGACTTTTATGCAGCCCCCACACTGAGCGCCGATGGCCAGCGCCTGGCATGGGTTGAATGGGACCGCCCGGCGCAGCCGTGGACAGTCACCCGCCTGATGTGCCGCGAACGCGGCGCCGATGGCGCCTGGGGCGTGGCGCGCTGCATCGCCGGGCAGGACGAGTCGCTGCAACAACCGCGCTTCGACGCCGCCGGCACGCTGTATTGCCTGTCGGACCGCAATGGCCACTGGCAGCCATGGGGCGAGGTCGATGGCCGCTGGCAGGCGCTGCCGGCCGCCGCCGCCGACCACGCCGGCGCGCCGTGGCAATTGGGCGCCAGCACCTGGCTGCCACTTGGGCCAGCGCAGTATCTGGCCAGTTGGTTCGAGGCCGGTTTCGGCCACTTGGGCGTGCGCAAGGCCTGCGGTGAGGTGGAGCGTTTCGCCAGCGGCTACACCCGTTTTCGCAGCCTGGCGATGGATGACGAACAGCTCTACGCTATTGCCGCCTCGCCCATCAGCCCGCCCGCGGTGATTGCCATCGACCGGCGCAGCCATGAAGTGAGCATCCTTGCCGGCGGCGCCGAGGTGCTGCACGCCGAGCGTATCAGCCAGCCGCAGCCCATCTGCTACGCCAGCGGCGATGGCGAGCAGGCGCATGCCTTCTTCTACCCCGCAGCAAACGCCAAGGCGCGGCCGCCATTGTTGGTGTTCGTCCATGGCGGGCCGACGTCAGCGTGCTCGCCGGTGCTCGACCCACGCATCCAGTTCTGGACCCAGCGTGGTTTTGCCGTGGCCGACCTCAACTACCGAGGCAGCAGCGGCTATGGCCGTGCCTACCGCCAGGCGCTGCACCTGCGCTGGGGCGAAACGGATGTCGAGGATGCCTGCGCGTTGGTGGCGCATCTGGCCGAATGTGGCTTGATCGACCCGCAGCAGGCCTTTATCCGGGGTGGTAGCGCCGGCGGCTACACCACCCTTTGCGCGCTGGCGTTCTGCGATGTGTTCCGCGCCGGGGCCAGTTTGTATGGCGTCAGCGACCCACTGGCCCTGGCCCGCGCGACGCACAAGTTCGAAGGCGACTACCTGGACTGGCTGATCGGCGACCCCGAGCAGGACATCGAACGCTACCAGGCGCGCACGCCGTTGCTGCATGCGGGGCGGATCAAGGCGCCGGTGATTTTCTTCCAGGGTGAGTTGGACGCCGTGGTAGTGCCCGCGCAGACACGCTCGATGCTGGAGGCGTTGCAGGCCAATGGCATTGAAGCCGAGGGGCATTTCTACGAAGGCGAGCGTCATGGTTTTCGCCAGGCGGCGAATCTGGCCCATGCGCTGGAAGAGGAATGGAAGTTCTATTGCAGGGTGCTGCAGAGAGAGTCGGCCTGATAGATCGCCGGGAGGCCTTCGGCCTCCTTTCGCGACGCAAGGCCGCTCCTACCCGAGGGTCCTCTGTAGGAGCGGCCTTGTGCCGCGAACGGCCGCAAAGCGGCCCCGGCAATCAGCGCTTGGCGATGATGTACACCGCGTGCACGATCCCCGGAATGTAACCCAGCAGCGTCAGCAGAATGTTCAGCCAGAATGCCCCGGCAAACCCCACCTGAAGAAACACGCCCAGCGGCGGCAGAAGAATCGCGATGATGATGCGGATGAAGTCCATGTGAAGCGCTCCTTAAGGGGTTTCAACAAAGACTCGCCGGCTTGCACAGAGGTTCCACAACGCAAAAAAAACGCCCCGGGCCAAATACTTCAGGCCAAGGGCGATGCGCAGAAACGCGAGACGGTTCGTTGAAATTCGTAAGGCTACTGCGCCCTCATGCCGATACTTCACGGCGGCGCTGCGGCTGGGCGTGCAAGCGGGCAAAGGCACGGGCAAGGCGCAGCAGCATCTGGTCGATGGTGGCGCGGGTTACCGTCAGTGCCGGCGAAAACCGCACCACATCCGGCTGCGGCGCGTTAAGCAGCAAACCTTCATCCAGTGCAGCGGCCACCAACGCCTGGGCGTTGCCCTCGCGCAGTTGCAAGGCCCACAGCAAACCCTGCCCGCGCACCTGCGCCTGCCCATAGCGGCCTGCAAGGCGGCTCAAACCCTCGCGCAGGTGCTGGCCACTGCCTTGCACCTGCTCGAAAAACCCAGGTTCAAGTACGGCCTGCAGCACCGCCAGGCCCGCCGCACTCATCAGCGCATTGCCATGGTGGCTGCCTTGCAGCTCGCCGGGCTCGGCGCAGCAGGCCTTGCCGCGCGCCAGCAGCGCAGCCAATGGCGTACCGCCACCCAGGCCTTTGCCCAAGGTGATGATGTCCGCGCGCACCCCGTAGGTCTCTTCGGCCAGCAATGCCCCGCAACGCCCCACGCCGGTCTGCACCTCATCGAGAATCAACAGGATGCTCAACTCGCGGCACAGCTGGGCGACGCCTTGCAAGTAGTCGCGGGTCGCCGGGATAACGCCAGCCTCACCCTGGATCGGTTCGAGCATGATCGCCACAGTGCGCGAGTCCACCGCAGCATGCAGCGCCGCCAGGTCGTTGAACGGCACCTTGCTGAAGCCCGGCAGCCCCGGTTCGCAGCGGTTGCACGGCAGCGGGTCGGAAGCCGACAGCGCGCCCAGGCTGCGCCCGTGACACGACTGGCTGGCGGTAATGATGTGGTAGGCGCCGTTGCGGTGCAGTTGGCCCCACTTGCGCGCCAGCTTGATCGCGCCCTCGCAGGCCTCGGCGCCACTGTTGAGCAGATAGGCCTGGTCGCTGCCGGTGCTCTGGCACAGACGTTCGACCAGGCTAAGCGCGGTGTGGCCGTAAAAGCCTGCGCCCGGGTTGATCAGCGCCTGCGCTTGCTCGCCCATGGCGTTGACCAGCGCCTGCGGGCTGTGGCCGAGGCTGTTGACCGCGCCGCCTTGGGTGAAGTCCAGGTAGGCAACGCCCTCGCGGTCCCACAGCCAGCAACCCTGGCCGCGCACAAACACCGGCGCCGGGCGCTGGCCGGCGGCCATCAGGCGCTCACGCTCGGGCTGCCCGCGGGTAGCGAACTGGGCACGGGTGGGCTCGGCAAGCGCAGGGGCCGGGCGGCGCAGCTTGAACAGGTTCATCAGGGTCCACCCAGTCACGGTCGGCAGTGGTCAAGGCGCCCGGTCGGATGCCGAGTCAGTATTTTTGCCTTGCCTATCAAAAGTGTTTTTCAGTTGGGGTAACAATCGTGCCACTTGTTCGCTGTAACCCTCTGTAATACGGCGATAGACTAGGCGCCAGACGGCCTGCCGGCCATTTCGTTTTAGCAGCAATTTCGATAAGCGTTACTTATGGATTTCCGCCAACTGCGTTATTTCGTCGCGGTGTATGAAGAAGGCCATGTCGGCCGCGCCGCCGAACGCCTGTCGCTGTCGCAGCCGGCGTTGTCGCAGCAGATCCGCCAGCTCGAGCACAGCCTCGACCTGAGCCTGTTCGAGCGCAGCAACAAACGCCTGCTGCCAACCTTGGCGGCCCACACCCTCTACAACCACGCCCAGCCCTTGCTCGACGGCTTGCAGCGCGCCCACGAGGCCATGCGCAACTTCAAGGGGCAGTCGCTGCGCACCTTGGCCATCGGCGTGCTGCAAACTGTGCGTCCGAGCCTGGTGCCGCAGCTGCTGGAGCGGGTGCGCAAGGCCCAGCCGCACTTGGTGGTGCAGATCTACGAATTGTCGGGGCTGGAAATCGAACGGCGCTTGCTCAACGGCAACCTGGATATCGGCATCAGCTACCTGCCCCCACGCCAGCCGGGGCTACACGGTTTGCTGCTGTACGAAGATGAGCTGCAACTTGTCATCCCCAACACCCACCCGTTGAAGGATTTCAAAAAGGTGTCGATACGCCAGGCGGCAGAGCTGCCGATGCTGATGCTTGGCGAGGAGTTCCAGGTCCGGCAAATCTGGAAAGAGCAGTTGGCCAACCAGGGGCGCCGGCCGCAGGTGCAGGCCGAAATGAACAATATGGCGGGGATTCTCGACAGCTTGGCGCACACCGCGCTGGCGACCATTTTGCCGGGCCGGGCCAAGGATGCGGCAGAAGACGACCAGGGCCTGCTGTGGAAGCCGCTCAGCGAGCCACGGGTGCCGCTGAAGGTCGGGCTGGTGTTCCGCGATGCCCAGCGCCAGCAGGCTTCGGTCGAGTTGCTGCGTAACCTGCTGGAGGCCGAAACCGATGCGCGCCCGCTTGGGGTTTCGCCGCTCGAAGGGCTGGGGTAAAAACCCACGCACAAAGAAAACCCCGCCTAAGCGGGGTTTTCCAGACTGTTTCCCTTGTGACATCCTTTTCGCCCCGCCGTCCTGGCAGGCAATCCTACGTGTGTCCCTGTTCTGTCCATTGCGCTTCCTGCGCTCCGTCCATGTAAGAAAGATTACCCGTGGATCCAATCGCATGTAAGTGGCGAAAAGTCACCACGTCATGTAGGAGAAAGCTTACAAGGGCGTTTTATTCTCAATCAGGTCTGACGTTGGGCCAGCCCCGCATCACTGGGCCAGCCCTTTCCTACAAAGGTTTCAGCCTGTTTACCGCCAACGCCTGTCAGAACTGGCTGGCGTCCAACAGGTACAGCGACTCGCTGCCCGCCTTCACCGAGGCCACCAGCGAATCAACCCGCGGCAACAGCCGTGCGAAGTAGAAACGCGCAGTGCCGAGCTTGGCGCCGTAGAAATCGGCATCACCCTCGCCGGCCTTGGCTGCGCGGGCCATCATCGCCCACATGTAGGCATAGGCAACGTAGCCGAACGCATGCAGGTACTCGACCGATGCCGCGCCGATTTCATCCGGGTTGCCCTTGGCCTTGTCCAGCAGCCAGGCGGTGAGCTCGTCGAGTTGGGTCACAGATGCTGCCAGCGGGCGGGTGAACTCGCCCAGGTCGCTGCCGGAGGCGGCAATGAACTGGCGGATCTCGTCGGCAAACAGGCGGTAATAGGCACCGCCAGTGGCCACCACCTTGCGCCCCACCAGGTCGAGGGCCTGGATGCCGTTGGTGCCTTCGTAGATCTGGGTAATGCGCACATCGCGCACCAGTTGCTCCTGGCCCCACTCGCGAATATAGCCGTGGCCGCCGAATACCTGTTGGCCATGCACCGTGCACTCAAGGCCCAGGTCGGTCAGGAACGCCTTGGCTACCGGCGTCAGCAACGCTACCAGCTCTTCGCTGCGCTTGGCGGTCGCCGGGTCTTCGCTGAACTTGGCGCTGTCAAGTTGCATCGCCACATAGGTGGAAAACGCGCGGCCGCCTTCGATCAGCGCCTTCATGGTCAGCAGCATGCGGCGCACGTCCGGGTGCACGATGATCGGGTCGGCCACCTTGTCTTTGGCCTGGGGGCCGGTCGGGGCGCGGCTCTGCAGGCGGTCGCGGGCGTACTCCACAGCATTCTGGTAGGAACGTTCCGCCGACGCCAGGCCCTGAATGCCTACGCCGAGGCGCTCGTAGTTCATCATGGTGAACATTGCTGCCAGGCCTTTGTTCGGCTCACCGACGATGTAACCCACGGCCTCATCGAAGTTCATCACGCAGGTTGCCGACGCCTGGATACCCATCTTGTGCTCGATCGAGCCGCAGGTTACCGGGTTGCGTGCACCAAGGCTGCCGTCGGCATTGACCATGATCTTGGGCACCAGGAACAACGAGATACCCTTGGCGCCTGCCGGGGCGTCGGGCAGCTTGGCCAGCACCAGGTGGATGATGTTTTCGGTCAGGTCGTGTTCGCCGCCGGTGATGAAGATCTTGGTGCCACTGATCTTGTAGCTGCCATCGGCCTGGGGCTCGGCCTTGGTGCGGATGATGCCCAGGTCGGTACCGGCGTGGGGTTCGGTCAGGCACATGGAGCCCGCCCAGACGCCGGCGTACATGTTTGGCAGGTACTGCGCCTTGAGCGCTTCGGTGGCGTGGGCGTTGATCGACAGGCAGGCGCCAGCGGTGAGCATCGGGTACAGGCCAAACGCCAGGCTGGAGGCATTGACCATTTCCTCGACCTGCGCCGAAATAGCCTTGGGCATGCCCATGCCGCCGAACTGTGGGTCGCCGCCCACACCCACCCAGCCGCCTTCGGCGTAAGTGTTGTAGGCCTCGATAAAGCCTGCCGGGGTGCGCACGGCGCCGTTGTCCCAGTGGCAGCCTTCTTCGTCGGCGGCGCGGCTCAGCGGCGCGATGCTTTTGCTGGCGACCTTGCCGGCCTCTTCAAGCACCGCCATGGCCGTTTCGGCGTCGACGACCTCGGCAAGCGCAGGCAGCTGCGACCAGAGGGTGGCCACGTCAAAGACTTCATTCAGAACGAAGCGCATATCGCGCAGGGGCGCTTTATAGTCGGCCATGACAACCTCTCGCTATAACGGTCGGGGCGGTCCGGCTGGACCGCGACACTGGGTTGCAGCCAGTGTAACCGAACAACTTTTACGAGACATAGGGTCATCATGCGACCGCATGGTCAGCAGTGGTCACGCCATGCGCACGGCTCCGCGCCTTGATTGCACGCCATAAGTCACCACGCAGTTACGCCCCGCGCCCTTGGCGCCGTACAGTGCTTCGTCAGCCGACTTGAGCACCTCTTCGGGGTTGCGGTGGTCCGCCAGGCGCTCGGCCACACCAATACTGATGGTCACCGACACCGTCGTGTTGGCGCTGCCGCTGCGCCGCTGGCGGCCAGCGGTGTCGTCCTGCGGGCGGCTGTTCTGGTCGCGCAGCTGGATGGCGTAGTTGGCGATCATCTCGCGTACCGCCTCCAGGTGCGGCAGGCACTCTTCTGCGGTCTTGCCGGCGAACACCAGGGCGAATTCTTCACCGCCATAGCGATAGGCACGCCCGCCACCGGTCACCTTGGCCAGGCGGCTGGCCACCAGGCGCAGCACTTGGTCGCCGACGTCGTGGCCGTGGGTGTCGTTGAATTTCTTGAAGTGGTCGACGTCGCTCATGGCGATCACGTAGTTGCGGCCCAGGCGCTGCATGCGCTCGTTCAGGGCGCGGCGTCCCGGCAGCCCGGTCAGCTCATCGCGAAACGCCATCTGGTAGGCCTCGTGGGACACCGCAGCGGCGATCATCAGCATCACCTGGCTGCACATGATGTTGAGGGTGAACGGCAGGATGAAGGTTTTCGGCAGCATCCAGAAGATGCCGAGCAAGCCAATCACCTGCGCCGCATGCAGCGGGCGCGGCTCACGCAGGTACTGCACCACCAGCAACACGAACACGACGAAGAACAGCGGGTAGGCCAGCTGGATCAGGCTCATCCACTGGCCATGCAGCGCCGGCCAACGGATTTCCGCCAACCAGCTCAGCAGCGCCTCCGGGAAGCTCTGTTCAAGCGCCACCGCCACGCTGCCCACGGCAAACAGCACGGCAAAACGCGCCAGCAGGTCCTGGGCCAGGTGGGTGCGCTCCTGCCACGCCGCGAACAGCCCGAACAACGCCGGCAGCAGCAGGCACACCAGGTGGAAGATCACCGCCGCGTCCTCACGGACCCGGCCGTTATCCCGGTAATAATCGGTCTGTGTATCGAGCAGAAAATAGGCGATGTACACCGTGACCATCAGAAACAGCTCACGCTGACGACGGTAAACCGCGCAATAGGCACCGCCCAGCAGCAGCACCAAGGTGGGCAGCACATTGAACAGCGAGGTGAAGAAGACGCTCAGGTCTCTTACATAGGCTGCTGCAAGCCCCAGCACCAATAGCACAAGCGACGGCAGAAAGTGGCTTGCGCGTACAGCGGATAAACGAAACAAGGGTAATCTCCGACCCGGCAGATCAATAATGGCATTGTGCCCTTAGTTCTTCGTCGGTGCACATGAATAGATAAATATTGACGTCGGTTTAACGGCAGGTGGGGCCGGATGCTTGAGGCGTGTTCGTTACTGAATACGTCTCGGCCGAGGAAATATCCTACATACGGCGCTAATGCCTGAGCGTGCGGGCATTCTTCAGCCGCAAAAAAAACCGCCTGCCGGTGAGGGCAGGCGGTTTTTTGTACAACGCCGAAGTTTAGATCGACAGACCGAAGTCTTCTTCTTTCATGGCCATCAGGTTGTCGGCGCCCGACAGGATCGCCGCCACATGGGTGCGGGTGCGTGGCAGGATGCGCTGGAAGTAGAAACGCGCAGTCTGCAGCTTGGCGGTGTAGAACGCCTCCTCGCTGGTGCCAGCGGCCAGTTTTTCGGCTGCCAGGCGGGCGATATCGGCCCAGAAGTAGGCAAGGCAGGCGTACCCGGAGTACATCAGGTAGTCCACCGATGCCGCGCCGACCTCTTCACGGTCCTTCATGGCGGCCATGCCGATCTTCATGGTCAGCTCGCCCCACTCTTTGTTGATCGCAGCCAGCGGCTCGACGAACTCCCGGGTGGCTTCGTTGCCTTCCTGCCCCTGGCAGAACTTGTGCACGATGCGAGTGAAACCTTTGAGCGCCTCGCCTTGGGTCATCAGCACCTTGCGCCCGAGCAGGTCGAGGGCCTGGATGCCGGTGGTGCCTTCGTACAGCATCGAGATACGGCTGTCGCGCACGTTCTGCTCCATGCCCCACTCGGCAATGAAGCCGTGGCCGCCGTAGATCTGCACACCGTGGTTGGCGGCCTCGAAGCCGACTTCGGTCATGAACGCCTTGGCGATCGGGGTCAGGAAGGCCAGCAGTGCATCGGCCTTTTTGCGCTCTTCTTCGTCCTGGCTGTACTTGACGATGTCGACCTGCTTGGCCGTGAAGTACACCATCGCCCGGTTGCCCTCGGCGAACGCTTTCATGGTCAGCAGCATGCGGCGCACATCGGGGTGCACGATGATTGGGTCAGCGGCTTTGTCCGGGGCTTTAGGGCCGGTCAGGGCGCGCATCTGCAGGCGCTCACGGGCGTATTTCAAGCCGCCCTGGAACGCCACTTCAGCGTGCGCCAGGCCTTGCAGCGCGGTGCCCAGGCGCGCGGTGTTCATGAAGGTGAACATGCAGTTCAGGCCTTTGTTGGCCGGGCCGATCAGGTAGCCGGTAGCGCCGTCGAAGTTCATCACGCAGGTGGCGTTGCCGTGGATGCCCATCTTGTGTTCCAGCGAGCCACAGCTCACGCCATTGCGCTCGCCCACGCCGCCTTCGGCGTTGGGCAGGAACTTGGGCACGATGAACAGCGAAATGCCTTTGGTGCCGGCCGGTGCATCGGGCAGGCGGGCCAGGACGATATGGACGATGTTGTCGGCCATGTCGTGTTCGCCGGCCGAAATGAAGATTTTGGTGCCCGACACTTTGTAGCTGCCATCGGCCTGTGGCTCGGCCTTGGTGCGCAGCATGCCCAGGTCGGTGCCGCAGTGCGGCTCGGTCAGGCACATGGTGCCGGTCCATTCGCCGCTGACCAGCTTGGTCAGGTAGGTGTGCTGCTGCTCGGGGGTGCCGTGCTCGGAGATGGTGTTCATGGCGCCGTGGGACAGGCCTGGGTACATGCCCCACGACCAGTTGGCACCCCCGACCATTTCGCTCAGGGTCAGGCCCAGGGACTCAGGCAGGCCTTGGCCGCCGTGCTCCAGGTCGTGTGCCAGGCTCGGCCAGCCGCCTTCGACGAACTGCTTGTAGGCTTCCTTGAAGCCGGTCGGCGTCTTCACGCCCGACTCGCTCCAGGTGCAGCCTTCCTGGTCGCCGACACGGTTCAGCGGTGCCAGTACCTGCTCACAGAACTTCGCGCCTTCTTCCAGGATTGCATCGACCATGTCTGGCGTGGCGTCCTGGCAGCCCGGCAGGCTCTGATAGTGCGCCTCATAGCCAAGCAGTTCGTCGCGCACGAAGCGAATATCACGCAAGGGGGCTTTGTAATCAGGCATTGCGATGAACCTCTGTGATGAGTTCGGTAGGGAGACCGCGCATACCGACCAGCTCTAGGTGGCTTTCGGTCAAACAGTTGTTTGAAACTTACGTTTAGGTGGCTGCAAAGTCAAGGACATGCCATAGCGACATTTATGCCGCCGAACAGGGCATTTACGCCATTGACCGCTAAACGCAACGCGGGGCAAGCGCGCTCCCGCGCAGCTGCTGTACAGGCTGCGCATGGAGCGGGCTTGCCCCGCGTGGGTAAGCGGTTGGATCAGGCGTAGGTGTCGATGAAACGACCGAGCAGTTCGTCGGATGCCTTGGCAACCTTCACGCCCAGTTCGACATCTTGCTTGCCCAGCGCCAGTTGCACGGTGCTGGTGGCGAGGTCCATCTGCTGGCTGCGGTCGACAGCGCGCAGGCGCTCGGACTGGAAGTCGGTGGATTGGCTGGTGGTGCTGGCGATCTGCTGTGCAGCCTGATCGACGCGGTTCTGCCCGGCCTGGATGGCACCGAAGCCCGCGTAGAAGGCGGAGCTGGTGTTGATGTCCATGTCAGTAACTCCGTGACGCTGGATGAATTGGGCCAATTAAAGCAGGCCCCCAGGAAAAAAGCCCGTTTAAATCCCTAATAGCCCTGTGCCACCTGATAGAGCGGGGTGATCTTGCGCGGTGTTTGTAGGAGCGGCCTTGTGTCGCGAAAGGGCCGCAAAGCGGCCCCGGCGACATCAGCTTGAAGCCCCAATCGTGGGGGCGCTACGCACCCCTTTCGCGACACAAGGCCGCTCCTACAGAGAACGCGTCCAGCTGCGAAGTGGCCGTTAGTCCAGCACATCCAGATGCAGATATTCCGCCACCGCTTCGGCGCTGGCTTGCTTGAGCCATGGCACCCGCCCCAGGCACGGCGCCGGCAGGCGTTCGGCCAGGCTGGCAAGGTTCTCCTCGAGCCGCGAGGTGCGTGGGTCGACGATGTTGGCCACCCAGCCAGCCAGCGGCAAGCCATCGTGGGCAATCGCCTCGGCGCTGAGCAGCGCATGGTTGATGCAACCCAACCGCACCCCCACCACCAGAATCACCGGCAGCTTCAGGGCAATCGCCAGATCCGACAGGTAGGCATGCCCCGACAACGGTACGCGCCAGCCACCAGCGCCTTCAATCAAGGTGAAATCGGCGCGCTGCTCCAGCACCTGGCGCATCAGCCCGAGCAGCACGTTCACTTCAAGTGCCACGCCCGCCTCACGCGCCGCTACATGCGGAGCAATGGCCGGCTCGAAGGTGAACGGGTTGACCTGCTCATATGCCAGTTTGATCGAACTCTCATCGATCAGCGCCAGCGCATCACTGTTACGCAGCCCTTTGGGCGTAGGCTCACACCCGGAAGCCACAGGCTTTGCCGCCAAGGTGCTGAGGTTCTGCAGACGCGCCGCCCGCAGCAGGCCGGCGGCGATGGTGGTCTTGCCGACATCGGTATCGGTGCCGGCAATGAAGTAAGCCTGGCTCATCTCAGCGCCCTTCGCTCATGGGTTTGCGCAACACGCCGTAGACCACCTGATAAGTGGCCGGCAGGCCCTGGGGCTGGCGAAATTGTTCATAGGCCTGCAACAACTGCTGCATGCGCGCCCGCCCAGTAAGCCCGGACGGCCTGCCGGGGTTGAGGTTGTGCGCGCCCAACGCCTTGAGTTCATGGGTGAGGCTGCGCACGTCCGGGTAATGCAGCACATGCGGGCGACGCTCAAGGTCGACTACTTCCAGGCCACTGCCAGCGCACAGCCGCTGGTACTCCTCGAAGCGGCGGAAGCGGTTGACGTGCACCAAGCCATCGACCGCCTGCCAACTGGCACGCAACTCACCCAGGGTGCCCACGCACAGGCTGCTGAAGGCCATAACCCCGCCAGGGCGCAGCACGCGCCGAGCTTCGCTGAGCACACTGGCAAAGCGCTCGCACCATTGCACGGCCAGGCTGCTGAACAGCAGGTCGACACAGCCGTCACGCAGCGGCAGGCGCTCGGCATCGCCGGCCACATGATGGCGCGCACCACCGGCTTGGCGGGCATGGCGCAGCATGCCTTCGGCGATATCCACCGCCACGCCTTCGGCGCCGGCGAAACGCTCGCCCAGTAAGCGGCTGAAATACCCTGTGCCGCTGCCCAGGTCCAGCCAGCGGGCTGGGGCATCGGCGTGCTCGATTTGGTCAAGCAAGGCCACGCCGACCGCCCGCTGCAAGGCTGCAACGCTGTCGTAACTGGCCGCAGCGCGGGAAAAGGAAGCCGCCACCTGGCGCTTGTCCGGCAGTGCGCCGGGCAGGGTGGGGTGGGAAAGGTCAGTCATCGCCACTCTCATGCAGGAAACTCTTGATGCCCGCCGCCAAATCCTGGGGGTATTCCAGCAGGAAGGCGTGGGAACTGTCTTCGACCAGGCCGACTTCCACGTCCGGCAACAGGTTGCTGAGGGCCTTGGCGGCTTCGGCCGGCACCAAGGCATCGCTGCCGGCGAACAGGTGCAGCTGCGGGCCGCCGTAGTCTTCCAGCGCCTCGCGGGTGTCCAGTGCGCGCAGTACTTCCAGGCCATTGGCCAGGTACAGCGGGTCAGTGTCGGGCACCCCAACCCCCAACTGGCGCAACAAAGTGCGGGGTTGCTGCGCACCGTCACTGCACAGGGTGCGAAAACGCTTGAGGGTCACTTGGGTGTGGCTGCGGCAACCGTCGAGGAAGGTGCCGAAGGTGTCTGGTGCCATACCGTGGGGCCAGTCACCACGGGCGACGAAGCTTGGGTTGCTGGCCAGGGTCACCAAACCGCAGCAGTGGTCGCCACGCTTGTGGGCCAGGGCGCTGGCGAGCATGCCGCCCAGCGACCAGCCGCCGAGCCACACGTCGGTCGGCAGCTTGCGGTGAAGATAATCGACCCAGGCTTCGGGGTCGGGCTCGGCAAGTTCGGGCAGCGGCATCAGCTCGACCTGCAAGCGCGGGTCCTGGGCACGCAGGCTGGCGGCCAGCGGTTGCAGAGAGGCAGTGCCCAGGCCCCAGCCTGGCAGAAGGATCATTCGGTTACGCATCGGCAGGCTCCAGCTGTGAATAACACTCGGCCAATGCATTCAACAATAGCTGCACCTGCGCTTCACTGTGCGCGGCGCTCAACGTCACCCGCAGGCGCGCACTGCCCGCAGGCACGGTGGGTGGGCGGATGGCGGTCACCAGCAGGCCACGCTCGCGCAACATTCGCGACAGCGCCATGGCCCGTGCGGCATCGCCCACCAGAATCGGCTGGATGGCGGTGTGGCTGTCCATCAGCGTCAGGCCGAGCTGCTGCGCCCCGCTACGGAACTGCTGGATCAACGCCGCCAGATGCTCGCGGCGCCAGGTTTCATGGCGCAGCAGGGCCAACGCCTTGAGCGTGGCGCAGGCCAGTGCCGGGGGCTGGCTGGTGGTGTAGATGTAGGGCCGGGCGAATTGCACCAGCGCCTCGATCAGTTCTTCACTGCCGGCCACGAATGCCCCGCTGGTGCCGCACGCCTTGCCCAGGGTGCCGATCAGAACCGGCACGTCATCAACGCCAAGCCCATGTTGCTCGACCAGCCCGCCGCCGCTGCGGCCCAGCGTGCCGAACCCGTGGGCGTCGTCGACCATCAACCAGGCGCCGCTGCCCCGTGCCACCTTTGCCAGCGCCGGCAGGCCGGCGCAGTCGCCGTCCATGCTGAACACACCGTCAGTGACCACCAGGGTATTGCCGGTGGCCTTGCTCAAACGGCTGGCCAGGCTTGCCGGGTCATTGTGCAAATAGCGGTTGAAGCGCGCGCCGCTGAGCAGCCCGCCATCGAGCAGGGAGGCGTGGTTGAGGCGGTCTTGCAGCACCGTATCGCCCTGCCCCACCAGCGCAGTGATGGCGCCCAGATTGGCCATGTAGCCGGTGGAAAACAGCAGCGCCCGCGGGCGCCCGGTGAGTTCGGCAAGCGCCTCTTCCACCTGATGATGCGGCGTGCTGTGGCCGACTACCAGGTGCGAGGCGCCGCCGCCGACACCCCAGCGTTCAGCGCCCTCGCACCAGGCCTTGACCACCTCGGGGTGGTTGGCCAGGCCCAGGTAATCGTTGCTGCAGAAGGCCAGCAGCGCCTTGCCATCGACCACCACCTGCGGCCCTTGCGGGCTCTGCAGCAGTGGCCGCTGGCGGTACAGGTCGGCGGCGCGCCGTTCGGCCAGCCGCGCGGCAAGGTCGAAGGCCATGCTCAGGCCGAGGCTGCGTCGTAGAACAGCTCGCTGCTGCGTTGCTCGACCAGCGCCTGCTCGATGGCCGCCTGGTGCACTTCATCGGCGTGCTCTTCACGGGCCTCAGGCTGGATGCCCAGACGGGCGAACAACTGCATGTCCTTGTCGGCCTGCGGGTTGGCGGTGGTCAGCAGTTTCTCGCCGTAGAAGATCGAGTTGGCGCCCGCCATGAAGGCAAGGGCCTGCATCTGTTCGTTCATCTGCTCGCGGCCGGCAGACAGGCGCACATGGGACTTAGGCATCAGGATGCGGGCCACCGCCAGCATGCGGATGAAATCGAACGGGTCGACGTCTTCTTCTTCGGCAAGCGGGGTGCCCGCCACTTTGACCAGCATGTTGATCGGCACCGACTCGGGGTGCTCGGGCAGGTTGGCCAACTGGATCAGCAGCCCGGCGCGGTCGTCCAGCGACTCGCCCATGCCCAGGATGCCGCCCGAGCAGATTTTCATGCCGGCATCGCGCACATAGGCCAGGGTTTGCAGGCGCTCGCCGTAGGTGCGGGTGGTGATGATGCTGCCGTAGAACTCCGGCGAGGTGTCGAGGTTGTGGTTGTAGTAGTCCAGGCCGGCCTGGGCCAGCGCTGCGGTCTGCTCCTGATCGAGCTTGCCCAGGGTCATGCAGGTTTCCAGGCCCAAGGCCTTGACCCCTTTGACCATCTGCAGCACGTAGGGCATGTCCTTGGCGGACGGGTGCTTCCAGGCCGCGCCCATGCAGAAGCGGGTCGAGCCGATGGCTTTGGCGCGGGCGGCCTCTTCCAGCACTTTCTGCACTTCCATCAGCTTCTGTTTTTCAAGCCCGGTGTTGTAGTGGCCGGACTGCGGACAATATTTGCAATCCTCGGGGCAAGCGCCGGTCTTGATCGACAGCAGCGTCGACACCTGCACGCGGTTGGGGTCGAAATGCGCGCGATGCACGGTCTGCGCCTGGAACAACAGGTCATTGAACGGCTGCTGGAACAGCGCCTTGACCTCGGCCAGGGACCAGTCGTGACGTGTTGTTGCAATTGTGCTGGCGCTCATCGGCGTTTCCTTATCTAGGGTCTGACTGACGCCGGGGCAGCCATCACCCTCGTGCGCATCACGGATAGCTCGCATATTTACGGAAGGCCCATGACCTGTCAACCAAGCCTTAGATCACTGGTTTACAAGTGGCTAAATAACAACCAAACGTGTTTATTGTGCGACGCACCAGCAGGCCAGCCATGGCCACTGTGCCTGGCCTGTGAACATGAACTGCCCTGGCTCGACGAACAATGCCGGCGTTGCGCGGTACCCATGCCACTGGACGGCCTCACCTGCCCACGCTGCAAGCGGCGCTCTCCGGCGTTTCGGCGGGTGATTGCACCATGGCATTACGGCTTCCCCATCGATGCGCTGGTCAGCCGCTTCAAGCACAACAGCCAATGGCCCCTGGGGCGGCTGCTGGCAACCCTGCTTGGCCAGGCGTTGGAACATCGCTACCACGAGGGCCTGGCGCGCCCTCACCTGCTGTTGCCAGTGCCGCTGGCCAAAGGTCGACTGCGCCAGCGCGGCTTCAACCAGGCCGGCATGCTGGCGCGCTGGCTGGCTAGCCACCTGCAGTTGCCTTGCAACGAGCAGCTGCTGCTGCGCACGCGCGATACCCAGGCGCAGCAGGCACTGGGCGCCGGGGCGCGTTTGCGCAACTTGTACCAGGCGTTCGCGCTTAGCCGCTCGGCAGACGTCCAGGGCCTGCACCTGGCCGTGGTCGATGATGTGCTGACTACCGGTGCCACCGCCCAGGCCATCGCCGCCCTGCTGCGCAAGCACGGTGCGCGGCGTGTGGATGTGTATTGCCTGGCGCGCACGCCCCGCCCTGGCCAGGCTTGACTTGGCCGCACTGTGGCGGCAACGTCGGGCCACGTTCACAGCCCTGATACCCGCGCCATGTCCCTGCCCGCCCCGCTCACCCAGCACATCGCCCGCCGCCCGCAGCGCATCGCCCTGCTGCAGCATGTTGCCGAACAAGGCTCGATCACCCGCGCAGCCAAGGCTGCCGGCATCAGCTACAAGGCCGCCTGGGATGCCATCGACGAGCTCAACAACCTGGCCACGCAACCGCTGGTCGAGCGCAGCACTGGCGGGCGAGGTGGCGGCGGGGCGCGGCTGTCCGCCGAAGGTGAACGGGTGCTGCGCCTGTACCAGCGCCTGCAAGCCTTGCAGGCCGAGTTGCTGGAAGCCGCCGAGCACAGCAGCGACCTCGACCTGCTTGGCCGCCTGATGCTGCGCACCAGCGCACGCAACCAGTTGCAGGGCGAGGTCAATGGCGTGCACCGCGAAGGCCGTCACGACCGGATCAGCCTGGCCCTTGGTGGCGGGTTGCAGATCGATGCCTTGATCACCCCCGACAGCACCGAGCGCCTGGGCCTGAGCGTTGGCAGCAAGGTGGTGGCCTTGCTCAAGGCTGGCTGGGTGCACCTGCTGGCGCCCAGCGATACCCCGCCTGTGGGCAGCAATTGCCTGGCGGCGACCGTCAGCGAGGTACTGCCCAGCGCCGAGGGGCCGCACGAGGTGCGCCTGAGCCTGGGCAATGGCCAGACCTTGTGCGCGTTCGCCGATGCGGACTGGCTGGGGCAGCATGGCGTGGATACAGCAAGCCAGGTGCGCGTGCATTTTTTGCCGTCGTTCGTGCTGCTGGGGGTGCCGGCGTAGGTCGCATTCCTTTCACGGTGATCGCCGAAAAGTCGTCAGCGCCCATGAGATCGGGCGCCGCTTGCGCGCCGCATCGCGGGGCAAGCCCGCTCCCACGGCCGCGCTCAACAGCACATTGCTGGTTGGACCCAATCCCGTGGGAAATGATAGAGAGTTGTGGTGAGCGGGCTTGTCCCGCGTTGGGCTGCGTAGCAGTCCTGAGGTTTACCCTTGGGCTTTCAGGGGCTGCTGCGCAGCCCAACGCGGGGCAAGCCCGCTCGCCACAAGGAGATGTGTCTGGCGAGAACAGGCTTGCACAAAACCATGGAATCTCCCCCGCGCATGGCCTAGGGGGCGCAACACCTCGACAGCAACGTGCGGCAGTCAAGTGACATTGTTGAAGATACCGGTGACCGGCGAAATATCGCCGCCGTAAGGCACCGAGGTGCCGGCCGCCTTGGCGATGGTCGACCAGATCCGCTGCATGTCGACATACTTGCCACCGGTCCAGTGCGAGCGGTCGCCCTGGCTTCTGATGTTGAGATAGCGCCCATTGCCGGAGCCATTGCGCAGCAGGCCGCTGGCGCCGCCCATCAGCAACAGCGGCATATTGAGCATATGCTCAGGCGCGCCGTCGGCCATCTCGCTGGTCAGTACCACCAGGGTGTGCTGCAGCAACTTGTCGCCTGGCACATCAGGGTCGTCGTAACGCGCCAGCTCGTCCATGAACAGCTTGGCCTGGCGCACGTACCACTGCCGCGAGCCCTTCCAGACCTCCTCACCGGCATAGCGATGCGCACAGTCATGGGGGTTGGTCGCCGCGCTGACATCAAGAATGTTCAGCGACTCCGCCGAGCGCCCGACCTGAACCGTGGCCACCCGCGTTACCCCACAGCCCAGCGCCGCCGCGACCACCTTGTGGTGGCTGGCCTGGACCTGGTTGCGGTACTGCGCCGAGCTGATCGGGTGGTCGTCCAGCGCCAACGGCTCACACACCGAGGGCACTGCGCTCTCCAGATCCTGGGCAACCTGCTCCAAGGCATCCAGGTGGGTCACCAGCTTCTCGCGCTGGGCACCGCCTACCCGCGAGCGCAGCTCGGCAATATCGGCGCGGATCGGGTCGAACACATGGGCATTGCGCACCAGCCCCTGGCGCGACGCACGTGTTGCGCCGCCGAACACCGACTCGTACAACCGCACCGGGTTTTGCTGCGGTGTCCGAATGGCACCGCCTTCCCACGACACATACCACGGCGTGCCGTCCACCCCGGCATGGGGGCCTGCAAACAGGCTGCGGTGGGTCGGCTGGTTGCCGGGCAACGCATCGCCAAGTACCCGGTCAATCGAACTCATGCTGCCCTGGCTGTCGCGCAGCGCGTACATCCAGCCGTTATGGCCGCCAGTGCCAGTGGCCAGGATCAGGCCTTGCAAGTACAGCGACTGGCTGCGGTACGCGGCAAGCTCCTGGCTGACCTCGTTAAGTTCGAAGGTGGTGGTGTCTTCGCCCTGGGCCCTTGGAAACCACAACCCGTTGCCGTTGTGTTGTACCGGGTCGCTGTAGGAATCCACCGCAAGCCCGTCAGGAATGATGAAAAATACGACTTTCAGGCGCGCCGCCGCTTGCTCGGGCTGCAGCAGAAACTGCGCAAACCCGCTACCGCTGAGCGGCACCAGCGCACCCGCTGCTGCCAGTTGCATCAAAAAGCGCCGACGACTTTTCAGCAGGTCCATGTCAGTTCTCCTCTTGCCGGTTGAGAAACACCGGAGATGTCGTCATGTCGCGGATCATCTGGATCAGCGAGCCGTTGGCATTGAGCGCCTCTGAGGCGGATTTGAGCGTGCTCACCGAGCCTGCCGAAACCTTGTTGCCGAACATGAAGCGGAAGTAGCTGTCGGCCATGCAGGTCTGCGCCGTGGCATTGCCGGGCAACAACTCGGCAACATCACGCAGGTTGTTGACCTGTGCCCAGTTTTCCAGCCCGGTATTGCTGATGAACGGCCCGGCCGCGTTGATCGGCATGTTGACCGGGTACTGCGCGTGGTTGTACGCCTGCTCGACCTCGCGATAACGGCCAGAGGCGTCGTAGTTCTCCATGCTCGACCCGGTGTCGTTCATGTACTGGTGGCACTGCCAGCAGCGCCCTTCGGAGGCGTTCTGGCCGTTCACCAGGTCCCAGCGCTCGCGGGTGGTGATGGCCCTTGGCGGGTACGCAGGCTCGTTCGGGTCGGCTTCCACCGGCGCGCCAAACTCGCGGCACAGCAACTGCTCGCGGATCATGATGCCGCGCTTGACCAGCGACGTGGCTTGGTAATCGGAGTTGACCGCCTGGGTCATCCCCAAGTGCAGCAGCCCACCGCGGCGCGGGTCGACGCTGACCTTGCGCATGCTGTCACCACTCACGCCAGCAATGGCGTAATGCTGGGCCAGACGCTGGTCGAGGAAGGTGTAGCCGGGGTTGAACAAGGCATTGAACGAGCCGCCGTCGCGCAGCACCTGGCCCACCAGTTGCGCCTGCTCCTGCACCATACTGTCGATAACCGCTGGTGTCAGGCCTGGCTTTTCCTGGGCGCCGCGATAGGTCTTGAGGTAGTAACTGATGAAGCGGTTGAACTGCGCCTGGCCCTGCTCGCTGAGCAGCATGCGTTGGGCAGCAGCGCCGATCTGCTCGGGTGTCTGCAGTTGGCCCTGCTCGGCCTGCAGCAACAGCTCTTCACTTGGCGTGGTGCCTAGCAGGCTGTACGACAGCGCCGTGGCGCGCTCACTGGCGCTGAGCTGATAGATGTCGCCCTCGGCCGGCGCTTCACCGAGCTCGGAGCGGTAAAGGAAGTTGGGCGACAATAGCAATGCTGCTACCAGCGCATTGGCCCCGTCCTTTGTCCTCAGCGCATCGTAACGCTGCACTTCGCTGGCGGTGAGCGCGCGGCGGAAGACCCGGCGCCCCAGTTGCGCCGTCGGCTGGGCATCGAGCCAGGCTGTATCGACCTCTTCAGCCACTTGCCAAGCCACGTCGTACAGGGCTTTGAGGTCCTCGGCCTGGATTACGCCAGCATCGGCGTCGCCGGGGTACTTGAAATGGCCCTTGGATTTGTCGGCCGGCAGCGCGTCCTGCTTGACCGCAACGCTGAACAGGTCGCGCACGCTATTGGCGTACTCGTCGCGGGTCAGCAGGCGCAGTTGGCGCTTGCCATAGGCCTGCTTGGGGTCAAGGTAGCCAGCCCACAGGTCGTTGTAGAAGTAGTCGGCGATCTGGCTTGAACATGAGCTGTCGCACTGGCCACGCACCGTCATGCCGAGTATTTGCTGCACCAACGCTTCCTTGCCTGCCAGGCTCCAGTTGATGGCCCGGTTGGCATCCTGGAAATACTGCACGGTGTGGCAAGCCGCGCAGGTGGTAGCAACCACCTCTTGGCCGAGTGCCGGCGTATGCCGGTAACTCATCTGCAATGTGATTGGCTCGTTGCTCAGTTCATCGACGCTGACCTTACGCTGGGTCGGTTCCGGCAGCTCGCCCGGATAGTAGGGGTAGTTGAATACGTGCTCGCCGGCTCCCAGCAAGATCATCTGGCTACCGCCCCAAGGCACCTTGACCTGCGAGGTTTTACCCTCCGACAGGTGAGTGACCTCCCAGTACTCAGGCGCGCCGCCGGCAAATGCGGGTTTTTGCGGAGCAACCAGCGTCGCCTTCACCGGCTCGATAGGAGGCCGTTCCATGTAGCCCAGCTCGACCGTCTGATCATTCGTCGACGCACTCAGCGTTACCTGCTGCTGGCGCACCTTGGGGATAAAGTCTCCAATGTTATCCAGCGCGACGGTGTAGGTGCCTTCATCCAACGCCCGAATAATCAGTGGTGTCTGCCCCCATGCGACATCGAAACGGCGGGTACGCCCCTGGCTATCAGTGAGCGTGCCGCTGAACATGGTCGGGGCCAATTCTGGCACTGGCGCCGCGGTGGGTTGCAACCTCAAGGTGGTCTTGTCGATATTCACTGGGTCGAAGGTGAACCTGTAGATCACCCCCGCCACGTCATCGGAGACCAGTATCGAGTTGTCAGCCAGCTCAAGTATGCCGGCAGGCCGACCCAGGCAAGAGCCATCCAGGCAATACACGTTGAAGTCGCCCGGCCCGCCGCTCCAGCCGGTCGCCAACGGTATCTGGCTGACTACCCGAACGCCGTCCTCGATAGTCAGCATGCGCAACTCCATGCCCGGCGATGCTTGCGTGCCGGTCCCGTGCACAGCTACCAACAGGCGGGCGAGATCACCGGGTTCGTTGTGGAAACCTTTCCAGAACGCGATGCCAAGCGGCGCGGTATTGCTGCCCAGCTCATAGGCCGGCGCCTGGTAGTTCTCTGGTTTGATCTGGTTCAGTGGCAGATCCGAGACGATCGCGCCTGGCAACAATGGCGGAGCGATGTTCCCGGGCTGGGTGTACTCCTCCTGGGTAAAGCCCAGGGTGTCACGGCCATAAAGGTAGGGTACCCCGAAGTGCATTTGCTTGCCGGTGGCGCCTTTGGCGATCCGGTTCACTTCATCACTGTTGAGAAAGCCCTGGCGGTTGTTGTCACTGAACCACAGGTCGCCATTGCTGGCCCACGCCAGGCCAACCGCATTGCGTACCCCTTTGGCCAGGATGCGTGATTCACGCGTTTTCAGGTCGTAGCTCAGTACAGTGCCATAGCGCTCGTCCTTGGTAACCATGCAGTGATTGCAGGGGATGCCCACGGCGGTGTAAAGCGCCTGATCTGCCGCATCGAACGGGTTGAAGCTCAGCGGATGCTTCTGGTGCCAGACCCTATGCGAGCCGTTTGGCAGCCGAAACTGGTCCTGATCAGGCGGGAAGTCCAGGACGACCTCGGGGCGCGGGTCACGGTAGGTTTGATCGACATTCGCAACCCGGTACAACTTGCCGGTGGTCGAGTAATACAGGTCCCCATCGCGATAGGCTACGCCGTGCGGCTCTTCTTCCCCAGAGGTGATCAGATGGATGCCGGTGGGCCGTCCAGCCTGGTCAAGCGGGATCGCATAAATGAAACTTGCGATACGGGCATTATAGGAATAATTGGGGATAGCACTGGAGCCGACGTAGAGCACGTTGTTGCCCATGACCATCTGCCGAGGCTGGGACAACCCGGTAGCAAACAGCTCGACCTTCACCCCAGGTAAAGTCAGCAGTTGAGTCAAGTCCAAAGGCTGGCGGTACTTGACCTCAAGGCTCAGCTTCTGCGATTGGCCGGGCATGAACTCGACCACGGTCGGCGTGGTGAGCGGCAAGTAGCCTTGCGCAGCATCCATGATCACCGCGTATTTGCAGGGTGCCAGGTCGGTGAGCGTGAGCACTTGGTCGGACCGGCCGGAGAACGGGATGGCCTGCGCGTTGCACCGCAGTACGCCGCTGACCTCAAGGTCGCGCCGCGCCTGAGGGCCGACGCCCCGGCTAGCGGTAGTAAACGGCACTTTGCCGCTCACCGTACTGAACGACAGCTCCAAGGTATTGGTCTGTGGCGTTGCGCCGCACTCGCCAAGGTCATCCCAGGCTTCCTTCCAGAATTCAGCCCCGTTGAAGGGTTTGCCCGGTTCATACTCCGCAAGGTTGCACCAGGCCTGGCCCGGGCCGGGCTTGCACGCGTAGGCATGACCGACGTTGGTGACCAGTGAGCCGGCCTGGTAAGACTGGTTCAGCGCATAGGCAGGCGCCTGGCACTGCTCAGGCGTAGCCGCGCGGATGGCTGCCGGGGGGCCGGCCTTGACGCTGGCGGTAGACAACTCATAAGCCACTGCCAATCCGGCAATCAACAGCACTGCCAGGCAACACGCAACGAGACGGCGCATGGGGTTTCTCCCTGTCTGGCCCACCGAAACCCGGTGGGGTCAGGCTCGATGCAAACTTCTGCGAGCCACTTGACCGTTCGAACGCCACTGCCGATATGCGCGAGCGATTGCCTCGTACGCTATGCCTGAATCGCTGTGGCCGGTACTGGCAAAAATGTCAGGTAGCCGGCAAACCTTGCACCCTGCCACCGATTGCGGGACGCTAACGGCCTTGTACGGCGGGCTTCACCGCCCAAGCGCCCCGGAGCCTCCATGTCCCACCCGTTCTCCACCCTCACCCCCGACCTTGTGCTGGACGCCGTCGAAAGCCTTGGCTTTTTAAGCGATGCCCGGGTGCTGGCGCTCAACAGCTACGAAAACCGCGTGTACCAGGTGGGTATCGAAGATGGCCAGCCGCTGATCGCCAAGTTCTATCGCCCCGGCCGCTGGAGCGATGCGGCCATTCTCGAAGAACACGCTTTCAGTGCAGAACTGGCCGATTGCGAAGTGCCGGTGGTTGCGCCAATGCAGCACCAAGGCCGTTCGCTGTTCGAGCACGCAGGCTTTCGTTTTGCGCTGTTCCCGCGCCGTGGCGGCCATGCGCCGGAGCCTGGCAACCTCGACCAGTTGTATCGCCTGGGCCAACTGCTCGGGCGCCTGCACGCGGTGGGCGCAACCCGCCCGTTCGAACACCGCGAAGCCTTGACTGTGGATAACTTCGGCCATGCCTCGCTGCAGACGCTGCTGGACCGCGGCTTCGTGCCGCGCGAGTTGCTGCCGGCATTCGAGTCGGTGGCCCGCGACCTGCTCAAACGGGTCGAGGCCATCTACGCCCGCTCCCCGCATCAGGTGATCCGCCTGCATGGCGACCTGCACCCCGGCAACCTGATGCACCGCGACGACGCCTACCACATGGTCGACCTCGACGACTGCCGCACCGGCCCCGCCGTGCAAGACCTGTGGATGATGCTGGCCGGCAGCCGCGAGGAACGCCTTGGCCAACTGGCCGAACTGATCGACGGCTATAACGAATTCCACGATTTCGACCCGCGCGAACTGGCCCTGATCGAGCCGCTGCGCGCACTGCGCCAGTTACACTACAGCGCCTGGCTGGCGCGGCGCTGGGATGACCCAGCGTTCCCGCCGAGCTTCCCCTGGTTTGGCCAGCCGCGGTATTGGGGCGATCAGATCCTCGCCCTGCGTGAACAGATTTCTGCACTGGATGAACAGCCGCTGAAATTGTTCTAAAAGTGTTGCAAGCAGTGTCTACAATGGGGGCCGCTTCGTTCGCTTCCCAAGCAAGGATTCTGCATGCACGCCGCCAACCCGCGCCGCGGGTACATTCTGGGCCTCGGCGCCTACATCATCTGGGGCCTGTTCCCCCTCTACTTCAAAGCCATCCAGAGCGTCCCCGCGGTGGAAATCATCGTCCACCGGGTGCTCTGGTCGGCGCTGTTCGGCTCATTGCTGCTACTGGTGTGGAAGCACCCAGGCTGGTGGCGCGAGCTGCGCGACAACCCACGGCGCCTGGCCATCCTGGCCCTCAGTGGCACGCTGATCGCCGGCAACTGGCTGACCTACGTATGGGCGGTGAACAACGGGCGCATGCTCGAAGCCAGCCTGGGCTACTACATCAACCCGTTGATCAACGTGCTGCTCGGCATGCTGCTGCTGGGCGAGCGCCTGCGCCGCCTGCAATGGCTGGCGGTGGCGCTGGCGGCGCTGGGCGTGGCGCAGCAGGTGTGGCAAGTGGGCAGCCTGCCGTGGGTGTCGTTGGCACTGGCGCTGACGTTCGGCTTCTATGGGCTGATCCGCAAACAGGCCCCGGTCGCGGCGCTGCCGGGGCTGGTGGTGGAAACCTGGATGCTGGTGCCGCTGGCCATCGGCTGGTTGCTGCTGCACCCCGCCGCCAACAGCGCCAACCTGGCGTTTTTCAGCAGCAGTGAAGCGCTCTGGCTGATCGCCGCCGGCCCCGTGACGCTGGTACCGCTGGTGTGCTTCAACGCCGCCGCCCGGCACCTGCCCTACACCACGCTGGGCTTCTTGCAATACCTGGCGCCCACCTTGGTATTGCTGCAGGCGGTGCTGCTGTTCGACGAGCACCTGACGTCGAGCAACGTGCTGGCGTTCGCCTGTATCTGGGCGGGCCTGGCGCTGTACAGCGTCGATGCCTGGATGTCGCTGCGCAAGCGCACCTGATCACTTATTGATCAATACGCTACAGGCCTTGTTGTGCGTGGCCTGTAGCGATGTCTCCAGAGGTTATCCACACCCCCATCCCCGGCGTTTGTGCACAAGCCGCCGCTGACTGAGCGTTTTTTGCTCAATCGCCGCCGGGCCTTGCCAGCGCTGGGCTGGCGCGGTACACCCCCAGGTTATCCACAGGGGCATCCCCGTTAAACCGGGATAACCTGAGAAGGCGCTCAATCCTCGGGGCGCAGGTGCAGTTCCACCATCAGGTCATCGGCCAGGCTCTCAAGGCTCTGCTGCAAAACCTCCAGCGGCAACTCCGACGGCACCGCCAGCAATGCGTCGGCATGGAACAGCGGCTCGCTGCTCATCGGTGCCGGGCGCACCTCGGTGGTGAAGCGTTCAAGGTTGACCCCTTGCCCCGCCAGCAAGCGGGTGATATCACGGACAATGCCTGGCCGGTCGTTGCCCACCAGTTCCATGCTGATCGGCTTCCAGGTGTTGGCAGGCTCGCTGCCGCCTTGGGCAATGAGCACGCGAATGCCAAACGCCTCAAGCTTTTGCAGCGATACCACCAGGTCACCGTAGCGCTCCGCTGGCACCGCCACGCGCAGGATGCCGGCGAACTGGCCGGCCATGCGCGACATGCGGCTTTCCAGCCAGTTGCCGTTGTGCTCGGCAATGCAATGGGCGATACGTTCGACTTGCCCGGCCTGGTCGGGTGCGATCACGGTCAGTACGAGATGGTCCACAGCTGGCTCCTTGTGAGGCCGGAAAACGCGGGTCGCATGAGTATAGGCAAGGCGTGGCAACCTGCCGCAGAGCCAGCCGTGCAATCTATCGTGTACCGTTTCAAGATTTATCTGGAACAATCCACAGGTTTTTTGCGAACATACCGTTTCCCAGCGTGACCCCATGCGACCGTTTGGTCGCGCGGCGACGCTTTTAGTCTGATATTCCCGCGCCTGCTGCTTCATGTAGTATGCGTCGGCGCAGACTACAAAACGTCGTCAGGATGTCTGCCAAGGCGCCTGTGCAAAAACAAGACTCGCCGCCAGCCCGTCTGGCGCGCTGCACCCAGCCGCCCACCCTGCGTGGGCACGCACTGGTGCCGTGTTTAGTGAAGCGCCACAGGCTTAATACAGAAGAGCGAAGCGAAATAGCTGAGCAGAGGTGAGGCAAGCAATGACTGGATACGTTCAAGTCGGTGGCCTTCAGGTCGCCAAGGCCCTGTACGACTTCGTCAACGACGAAGCGATCCCAGGTACCGGCATCAAGGCCGATGCATTCTGGGCAGGGGCAGAGAAGATCATCAATGACCTCGCTCCCAAGAACCACGCCCTGCTCGCCAAGCGCGACCAACTGCAAGCGCAGATCGACGCCTGGCACCAGGCCCGCCAAGGCCAGGCCCATGACGCCGCCGCCTACAAGGCATTTCTGCAAGAAATCGGCTACCTGCTGCCGCAAGTCGACGATTTCCAGGCCAGCACGCAAAACGTCGATGAAGAAATCGCCCAGATGGCCGGCCCGCAGCTGGTCGTGCCGGTGATGAACGCACGCTTCGCCCTCAACGCCGCCAACGCCCGCTGGGGCTCGCTGTACGACGCGCTGTATGGCACCGATGCCATCAGCGAGGAAGGCGGCGCCGAAAAAGGCCAAGGCTACAACAAGGTGCGTGGCGACAAAGTCATCGCCTTTGCCCGCGCCTTCCTCGATGAAGCCGCGCCCCTGGCTGCCGGCTCGCACGTAGATTCCACTGGCTACCGCATCGAGGCTGGCAAGCTGGTGGTTGCCCTCAAAGGCGGCAGCAACAGCGGCCTGCGCGACGACGCCCAACTGATCGGCTTCGTTGGCGATGCCGCAGCGCCCACTGGCGTGCTGCTCAAGCACAACGGCCTGCACTTCGAAATCCAGGTCGATGCCTCGACGCCTGTGGGCAGCACCGACGCTGCCGGGGTGAAAGACATCCTGATGGAATCGGCACTGACCACCATCATGGACTGCGAAGACTCGGTCGCCGCCGTGGATGCCGACGACAAGGTAATCGTCTATCGCAACTGGCTGGGCCTGATGAAAGGCGACCTGGCCGAAAGCGTCAGCAAAGGCGGCAAGACCTTTACCCGCACCATGAACCCGGACCGCGAGTACAGCGCCCCTGACGGCGGCAGCGTGACCCTGCACGGCCGTTCGCTGCTGTTCGTGCGCAACGTCGGCCACCTGATGACCAACCCGGCCATCCTTGACGCCCAGGGCAACGAAATCCCCGAAGGTATCCAGGACGGCCTGTTCACCAACCTGGTCGCCCTGCACAACCTCAACGGCAACACCAGCCGCAAGAACACCCGCAGCGGCAGCGTGTATATCGTCAAGCCGAAGATGCATGGCCCTGAAGAGGTGGCCTTCGCCGCCGAAATCTTCAGCCGTGTCGAAGACCTGCTGGGCATGCCGCGCAACACCGTCAAGGTCGGCATCATGGACGAGGAGCGCCGCACCACGGTCAACCTCAAGGCCTGTATCAAGGCGGCTGCCGAGCGCGTGGCGTTCATCAACACCGGTTTCCTCGACCGCACTGGCGATGAAATCCACACCTCGATGGAGGCCGGCGCCGTAGTGCGCAAAGGCGCCATGAAGAACGAGAAGTGGATCGGCGCCTACGAAAACAACAACGTCGACGTGGGCCTGGCCACCGGCCTGCAAGGCCGCGCGCAGATCGGCAAAGGCATGTGGGCCATGCCTGACCTGATGGCAGCGATGCTGGAGCAGAAAATCGCCCACCCGCTGGCCGGTGCCAACACCGCCTGGGTACCGTCACCGACTGCCGCCACCCTGCATGCCCTGCACTACCACAAGGTCGACGTGCAGGCCCGTCAGCGCGAGCTGGCCTCGCGTACGCCGGCTTCGGTCGACGACATCCTGGCCATCCCGCTGGCGGCCAACACCAACTGGTCGGCGGAGGAGATCCGCAACGAACTGGACAACAACGCCCAGGGCATCCTGGGCTATGTGGTGCGCTGGATCGATCACGGCGTGGGTTGCTCGAAGGTGCCGGACATCAACGATGTCGGCCTGATGGAAGACCGCGCCACGCTGCGTATTTCGGCCCAGTTGCTGGCCAACTGGCTGCGCCATGGCGTGGTCAGCCAGGAGCAGGTGCTCGAAAGCCTCAAGCGCATGGCTGCGGTGGTCGACAAGCAGAACGCAGGTGACGCGCAGTACCGCGCCATGGCGCCGAATTTCGATGACAACATCGCGTTCCAGGCGGCAGTGGAGCTGGTACTTGAAGGTGCCAAGCAGCCAAACGGCTACACCGAGCCGGTGCTGCACCGCCGTCGCCGTGAGTTCAAGGCGCGCAACGGGTTGTAATTCGTTGTAGATGCATCGCGGGGCAAGCCCGCTCCCACAAAGCAGTGTTCATGCATGTGGGAGCGGGCTTGCCCCGCGATCGTTTTCAGCCTTGCTCCAGCCTCAGCTCCCGCTTCACCAGTTCCAGCAGTTTCCCCAGATCCACCGGCTTCAGCAGAAAATCCACCACCCCTAGGTGCATCACGTCCACCGCCTCCTTCACATCGGTGTCGCCCGACACCACGATGATAGGAAGAGCTGCCCGCTCGGTGTGGCGAACCTTGTCGATCAGGCCATGGCCATCCACCGGCCGCATGCGCAGATCGGTGATGATCAACGCGATACGCGGTTCCCAATCCAGCTTGAACAGCGCCTCCTCGGCGCCGTCAGCCTCCATGCACTCGACCCGATGGCTTTTCAGGTACAAACACAAGGCCTGGCGGTTGACCGGGTTGTCGTCTACTACCAACACCACTGGCCTTGCCGCCACCGGCGCAGTCACCATGGCCAACGCTGCACGCTCGGCGTCAGTCAGAATATCTTCATGCTCAACCATGGTCTTCTCGTTATAAATCTCTCGCTCACGCGGTTGGACCGCAAGAACCGGGCTACCCGGCTGACCTTTCGTCGGCTTTTTGACAACGTTTTCTAGACTTACGTCCAATGGGCACCACTGCACGGCCAGCCGACCATGGGGCCCGAGAACAACAAAGCCGAACCCTATAGATAGATATATATAGTTCGGCGTAGCGATACGGTCAGTTGCATGAGCAAAAAGGACGCCTATACCCAGGCCGGAAGGACTGCGGTACTACAGAACATTCAGGGCACGCTGCAGTTCTTGCAGCTTTTCCCGCCGTTCAATCAGATGGAACAGGGCCACCTGGCGTACCTGGTGGAACAGTGCCAACTGCGTTTCTACGCCGCCGGCGAGAGCATCATCAAACCGGCTGACGGCCCGGTGGAGCACTTCTATATCGTCAAGCAGGGCCGGGTGATCGGCGAGCGCCAGCACGTCACCCGGCCCGGTACCGAAACCACGTTCGAAATCGCCGGTGGCGAGTGCTTCCCGCTGGCGGCCCTGCTGGGCGAGCGGGCGACCCGCACCGAGCACCTGGCGGGCGAAGACACCTTCTGCCTGCAACTGAACAAAGCCGCGTTCATCCGTGTGTTTTCGATGTCCGACGTCTTCCGCGACTTTGCCCTGCGCGGGGTGAGCAGCCTGCTTGACCAGGTCAACCAGCAGGTGCGCCAGCGCGCCGTGGAAACCCTCGGCACCCAGTATTCGCTGAACACACCGTTGGGCGAGCTGGCGTTGCGCCACCCCGTGGTGTGCAGCCCGGCCACACCGCTGCGCGAGGCGGTCGCGGTGATGCATGAACAGCAAGTGGGCAGCATCGTCATTGTCGATGAGCTGCGCGCGCCGCTGGGCATCTTCACCCTGCGTGACCTGCGCCAGGTGGTGGCCGACCCCGGCGCCGAACTGACCGCGCTGGTCGAGCGCTACATGACCGCCCGGCCCTTCCACCTGAGCCCCCAGGCCAGCGCCTTCGACGCCGCCATGGCAATGACCGAACGGCATATCGCCCACGTGTGCCTGGTGGACAACGGCCGCCTGTGCGGGGTGATTTCCGAGCGCGACCTGTTCTCGCTGCAACGGGTCGACCTGGTGCACCTGGCGCGGACCATCCGCCACGCGCCGCGCCTGGACAACCTGGTGGCGCTGCGCGGCGAGATCGGCCAGTTGGTCGAACGCATGCTGGCCCACGGCGCGTCCTCGACGCAGATCACCCAGATCATCACCCTGCTCAACGACCACACCGTGTGCCGGGTCATCGAGCTGGCCATCGCCGAACGCGGCGACCCCGGCGTGCCGTTCAGCTGGCTGTGTTTCGGCAGCGAAGGCCGCCGCGAGCAGACCCTGCACACCGACCAGGACAACGGCATCCTGTTCGAGGCCCAGAACAGCGCCGAGGCCGAGACCATTCGCGCCCGCCTGTTGCCGCTGGCGCAGTACATCAACCACAACCTGGCGCAATGCGGCTTTACCCTGTGCAAGGGCAACGTGATGGCCGGCAACCCCGAGCTGTGCCTGTCGCGCAGCGAGTGGGCGCGGCGCTTTGCAGGCTTTGTGCGCGAGGCCAGCCCGGAAAACCTGCTGGGTTCGAGCATCTATTTCGACCTGCGGGTGGTCTGGGGCGACGAGCAGGGCTGCGAACAACTGCGCCGTGGGCTGCTGGAGCAGGTCGCCGACAACCGCATCTTCCAGCGCATGCTGGCCGACAACGCCCTGCGCCAGCGCCCGCCGGTGGGCCGCCTGCGCGAGTTCGTGCTGACCCGCCAAGGCGACGACAAAACGGCCACCCTGGACCTGAAAGTGCAGGGCCTGACGCCCTTCGTGGACGGGGCTCGACTGTTGGCTCTGGCCCACGGTATTGGCGCCTGCAATACCCTGGAGCGCCTGCGCGAGCTGGTGGCCAAAGGCGTGATAGACGCACTCGACGGCGCCGCTTATGAAGAGGCCTATCACTTCATCCAGCAGACGCGCATGCAGCAGCACCAGCGCCAGACCCGGGACAACCTGCCGTATTCCAACCGTGTCGACCCCGACAGCCTCAACCACCTCGACCGGCGCATCCTGCGCGAGTCGTTGCGCCAGGCCCAGCGCCTGCAAGCGAGCCTGGCGCAGCGGTACCAGTTATGAACCTGCTGGCCTGGCTACGCCCGCATGCTCCCGAACTGGGCGCCAATCTGCGCCAGCGCATGGCCGCCTTGCCGGCGCCTGCACCACTGGGCGTATGCTCCCTGCGTGAACAGCGCTGGGTGGTGCTGGACCTTGAAACCAGTGGCCTTAACCTGAACCGCGATCAGGTGCTGTCGATTGGCGCGGTGGCCATAGAAGACGGCGCTATCAACCTTGGCCAACCGTTCGAACGCACCCTGCACCGCCCCGAGCAGAAGACCAACGCCAGTGTGCTGATCCATGGCCTGGGCCCCAGCGCCCTGGCCGCCGGTTGCGACCCGGCCGAGGCGCTGCTGGACCTGATGGCGTTCATTGGCGACAGCCCGGTGCTGGCGTTTCACGCGCCATTCGACCAACGCATGCTCAGCCGCGCCCTCAAGGACAGCCTGGGCCTGCGCCTGCAACATGACTTTATCGACGTGGCCGAGCTGGCGCCGCTGCTCAACCCCGACACAGTGTTGCGCGAAGCTGGGCTGGACGACTGGATCGCGCGTTTTGGCCTGCAAGTTCAGGCCCGCCACCACGCCGTCGCCGACGCCCAGGTGACCGCCGAGCTTGCGCTGATTCTGTTCAGCCAGGCCCGGCGCCAGCAGTTGGACAGCCCACTGCAACTGGCGCAGCGGCTCAAGCAATGGCGCCGGCGCAAGGCGCAGGGCCATGGCCTTTGAGGCACGAGGGAGATCACCCAGCCCTTCCGGGCTGCGCGGTAGCGAAGAGAACTGGGCAGCGTGGGAGATTCTATGGTTTTGTACAAACCTGTTCCCGCCAGACATATCTCCTTGTGGCGAGCGGGCTTGTCCCGCGTTGGGCTGCGCAGCAGCCCCTAGGGTTTTCAGGGCTGCTGCGCAGCCC
>NZ_JABWRG010000120.1:0-13853 GCF_014268825.1 Pseudomonas sp. SWRI51
GGGCTGCTTCGCAGCCCTTTCGCGACACAAGGCCGCTCCTACACAATCAAAAGCGACTTGCCCGAAACCATAGAATCCACCACAGGGTCTCAGTCAGGCTGTCTATCCCGGTCCGGCGCAGTTTACTTGTGGGAGCTGGCGACAGCCTGCGATGAGGCCGGAGCAGGCCTGCACAAGACTGTGCTCGCAAACTCGGCGTGGGAGCGGCGGCTCAAGTCAGCGGCGCAAGGGCTTGAGCAGGTCACCCAGGCCGTTATGGTCAATCTCGTGCATCAACGCCAACAACCCGCCCAGCTCACCGGGCGGGAAGCCTTTGCGCGCAAACCAGGCTAGGTAATCACCAGGCAGATCAGCGATCAACCGGCCCTGGTATTTGCCGAACGGCATGCTGCGGGTCACCAGTAGTTGCAGGGTCTCGGGTTTCATCGCGCCACCTGTAGCAAGTCATGCGCGGACCATACTGCAATCTGCACGAACGCCCAAGCGCAAATCATGCAGAACGCCAATGATGGCGATTTTGCATTCCGGCATAACTTATTGATTTTTAAAGATTACTTAATTCCGCTCGGCTTGGCACGAAGCCTGCTCTAGTACTAGGGACTTCCATCTGCCAAGGAGTTGTACCCATGAGCAATCCAAACAAAGACGTTATCGACGTACTGAATGACCTCATCGAATACAGCAAAGATGGCGAGAAGGGCTTCCGCACTTCTGCCGATGACGTCAAGAACCCACAGCTCAAGGCGTTCTTCGTACAGCGTGCCGGCGAATGCGCCAGCGCTGCGGCCGAACTGCAGAGCGAAGTGCGTCGTCTGGGCGGTGATCCGGAAACCAGCACCAGCATCAGCGGTGACCTGCACCGTGGCTGGGTCAACCTCAAGTCGATGCTGACCGGCAAGGATGAAGAGGCGGTGCTCAACGAAGTTGAGCGCGGTGAAGACCACGCCCTGAAAGCCTACAAGGAAGCCCGCGAGAAGCTGGTCAAGCTGGGCCGCGCTGCCACCGACCAGTCCTATAGCCTGGTCGAGAAACAACTGCAGGGCGTACAGCGCAACCATGATCAGGTCAAGGCGCTGCGCAACTCTGCTCGCGCCAGCTCTTAATCCTCGGGCCCCTCTACCCGGTTACGGCCACGCGCCTTGGCCCGGTAGAGGGCCTCATCCGCGGCGCCCAACAGCTGTGTCAGATCACGCTGGGTGCCGGGGATCTGCAGGCCAATCCCGACACTTACCGTAACGGCACGTTCGTCACCGGCAAACGGTGGCATGGCTTCGACACTGGCGCGGATACGCTCGGCCAGCATCAGGGCCCCGGCCAGATCGGTCTCCGGCAACACCACTTGGAATTCCTCCCCGCCATAGCGCGCCGCAAGGTCCGCCGGGCGCCGTATGCAGCGTTCGATGGTCTTGGCTACCTCGCGCAGCACATGGTCGCCGCCGGCATGCCCGTGGCGTTGATTGAACGCCTTGAACATATCCACATCGACCATCAGCACCGCCAGCGGCTTGCGATTGCGTTGGGCGCGCGCCCATTCCTGGCGCAGCATCTGGTCGAGGCGGCGGCGGTTGGCCAGGCCCGTCAGGCTATCGGTGGCGGCCAATGTCTCAAGCCCTTGCTCGGCTTCATGGCGGCGGCGCAGTTCGCGCCCCAGCAGCAACGTCAGCCACAGGATGCCGATGCACAGCACCCCAGTGGCGGCGCTGACCAGCAGCGCTGTGCGCTTCCACGGCTGGTACACCTCGTCGGCTGAATGCACCACCAGCACGATCAGCGGCAGGTCGCCGACCTTGGCGAAGGTGTAGATACGCTGGGTGCCGTAGGTTTGTGAATGGGCCGAGAAGCTGCCGGAGCGTTCAGTGAGGATGCGTTTGAAATTGGGCGTTGCGGAAAAATTGGTCCCGATCATCGGGTCCTGTGGGCGCGTGGGTTGGCGTGCCAGCAGTTGGCCGTCGGTATTGAGCAGGTTGATGCTGCTTTCTTCGCCGATATCCAGGCGCTGGAACAGCTGGTCGAAATAGGAAAGCCGCAAGGCGCCGGCTGCCAGCCCGATGAACTCGCCGTGCTGCCCGGAAATGCGCCGGCTGAAGCTGATACACCAGTCCAGGTCGCCCAGGCGTGCCTTGAACGGTGGGCCGATCACCAGGCCCAGGCCTGGGTTTTCGCGGTGCGCCTGAAACGGCGCGGTGTCGGCAAAGTTGGCTTGGCGCGGGACGGCGCTGGTGGAGTCGCCCACTACATCCCCTTTGGCGTTCAGCCAGAGAATGTCGCCACGTATCGGCGCGGAGAAGGCTTGGTTGAACAGGATCTGCTGGCGCAGGCTGGGTGGAACCTTCAACAGTTCCGGGTGCTCGACTGCCCAGATCACGCCCTTGAGCGATTGGTCGTACAGCTCGACGTTGCGCACGATGTCGCTTTCGATCAGCTGGACAATGTTGCGCGATGAGCGGATAGCCGACTGTTCGACGCTGTCGCGCTCACGCGCCAGCAGGAAGCCGACGATGCCCAGAATGGCGAGCACAGCGAGGCAACTGCCCAGGTTCAGGACCAGTTCAGGGTGCGACTTGTACAGGGCGGAACGCGGTGATCGGGTGATTGACGTCATGCTCGCTACTGCAAAGCCCCTGAATCCATGGGGGATGGGCCATTACGCGGCGGCAATATGATAGGGAAGGTGCGATTGTCGGACAAGAAATATACGAGACCGTCCGACGGAAATGCCCGGGGGGGCAGGTCAGTGGGCATGCCCTGCCATGGGGATCGATATCTGCGCGACTTTGGCTGAGCGTTGGAAGACGGGTTTTTTTGTGGTGAGCGGGCTTGTCCCGCGTTGGGCTGCGCAGCAGCCCTCAAACCTTCAGGGCTGCTGCGCAGCCCAACGCGGGACAAGCCCGCTCGCCACAACGAGATGTGTCTGGGCGCTGAATTGATCAGGTCAGAAGACGTTCACCGGATAATCCACGATCACCCGCACTTCGTCGTTGTCGTCTTGCTCCGAATAGCCCTGCCCGGCACGGTGGGTGGCGTAGCGCACCAGCACCGACAGGTCCTTGAAGTCGCCCTCCTGGAACACGTACTTCAGGTCCAGGTCGCGCTCCCAGTGCTTGGCGTTCTTGCCCTCGGGGTTGTAGTAGGCGTAGTGCGTGGTGTCCTGGGTGGCCTTGGTCAAGTCAGCTTCACCGCGCGAATACGAAACCGTGCCGCTCAGCCCAGGCACGCCGACGCCTGCGAAGTCATAGTCGTACTGCAGCTTCCACGAACGCTCGTTGGGGGCGTTGAAGTCCGAGTACATGCGCGAGTTGTCGAGGTAGATGCTGTCGCCCAGGTTGATGTAGTCGAACGGCGTGTTGCCATTGACCCGCTGGTAGGCGGCGGTGACGCTGTGGTAACCGGCAGCGACAGTGAAATGCACGCTGTAGGTGTTGTTGTCGATGCTGCCCAGCAGCGACTGGCCGGTGTCCTGGGTGTGATAGAAGTGCACGCCAGGGTTGAGGCTGACCAGGTCGTTGACCACGTAGGTGTAGTCGAAGTCAGCGTAATACTGGTTCCAGACATCCTTGAGTTCAGCGGCGTACAGGTTGGCGGTGATGTTCTCGGTGCCGCTCCACGAAGCGCCGGCCCAGTTCAGGTGCTTGCTCTTGTCACCGTCTTGCAGGGCGCCGTAGTAGGTATCGATGCGGCGGTGGCCACTCTGGTTGTACGGCTTGGTGAAGCTGACCTGGCCACCTTCGAGCATCAGCCCGTCGATGCTGGTGTTGCTCAGGGCAAAGCCGCGGAAGGTCTGCGGCAGCATGCGCGTCTCGCCACCGGCGATAACCGGGTTGGTAAGGAACAGGTCACCGGCCTTGAATTCGGTATCGAAGCCCTTGAGCTTGAGCGCCGCGCCTGCGGTCGAAAACGCCTGGCGCGATTTGTCGCCCGGCTCGCTGGGCAAAATGGAAGTACCCGCGCGGCCGTCGCCGCCGTCGAGCTTGAGCCCGACCATGGCGTGGGCATCCAGGCCAAAACCAATTACACCGGGCGTGTAGCCAGACTCGAAGCGCGCCACGGCGCCTTGGCCCCACTCGCGCTTGTCACGCACACCGGCGTTGCGCTCGTTGCGGTTGAAGTAGGCATTACGGAAATTCAGGTTGAGCGACGAGCCTTCGATAAAGCCATCAGCCTTGTCTTCATCGGCCTGTGCGGCGAAGGGGATCGTTGCGGTCAATGCAATGAATAGCGGGGTAAAACGAAACGCGTAAGGCACCGGGGACAAGCTCCTTTGGTCGGGCGGTGGGGCAGTTTTTATTGTCGTGTCTGCACAGTCTCCCTTAAAGAGACGCAGCAGCCGGGCTGATATTTTCGACACATAAAAAAAGCCGCTGATGCGCAGCGGCTTTGAAAGGCTAACATATCAACACAGGCAGTGCCCATGACGTAGCCGGAGGGAAAACTGGGTACCGAATCAAGCCCGATCAGCTCTCGGCGTTATCGTCGGCTTGAACTTTGGAAGCGGTCTGCTGTGCGTCTTTTGCCGCATCGCGCTGATGTGCGGCGAAGGCTTCACGGGCCTCTTGGTGAACAGCTGAAAGTTCGGCATTACGGGCGACGAAGGCCGGCGATTCTTCCGCCATGGCCAGGGGCGACAACAACAGGGACGACAGAACGAATACGCTGGCAACACCCATACTGTTGGACATTTTGAAGCTACCTTCTTGCGGGGCAAGTGCTAATGGAGACAGGGCTAAAGTTAGTCCTGTAATGGCCCTGGAAACAGGGGCCGTTGCGATAAGCACTCTTGCGCAAAAAGTAATGATTACAAGGCTAGCCGCCGCCTTGTTACGGCAAACCCGCGGGGTTGACGCTTGGCAGGTTCAACCCGAAGGTGTTGGCGCCCGCCTCGCTGCGCACAAAAACACTGCCGCCGTGCATCAGCGCAATGGCTTTGACGATTGCCAGGCCCAGCCCATGGTTGTTGCCGCCGCTGTTGGCCCGGGCTGCGTCCACCCGGTAGAACCGTTCGAACAACAGCGGCAGGTGCTCCTCGGCAATCGCAGGCCCTGGGTTGCTGACTGCGATACTCACCTGGCCCTCGTGGCTGTCGATGTGCACCGCAATGTGCCCGTGGGCGGCGGTGTGCTGCACGGCGTTGTGCAGCAGGTTGATCAAGGCCCGGCGCAGTTGGGCCTTTTCGATCAGGGCCTGGGCATCGCCGATGACGCTGACCTGTACCTGGGCATCCTCAAGGATGTAGTCGAGGTAATCGAGGGTGGTGGCGACTTCTTCGGCCAATGACGCGCAACTGAGCGCGGTGGCTTTGCTGCCCTGGTCGGCGCTGGCCAGAAACAACATGCCGTTGATGATGCTGCGCAGGCGCTCCAGCTCCTCAAGGTTCGATTGCAGCACCTCGAAGTAGTGTTCTGCGCTGCGCCCGCGTGTCAGTGCCACCTGGGTCTGGCCGATCAGGTTGGTCAGTGGCGAGCGCAGTTCGTGGGCCACATCGGCGTTGAACGCCTCCAGTTGCGAATAGGCCTGGCTGACCCGCTCCAGCGCGGTATTGAAAGCATCGGCAAAGCGCGCCAGCTCCGGGGGCAGGTTTCTGGTCAGCAGGCGCCCGTCCAGACGCGGCGGGGCGAGGGTCTGCGCTTCGTCAGACAACGCCAGCAACGGCTTGAGCCCGATGCGCGCCACCCAGTAGCTGAGCAAGGACGCCAGCAACACGCCCAGTGCCGCAAAGCCTACGATTGCCACCAGCAGGCTGTGCTGGGCCTGGGCGAAGGTTTCGGTGTCGATGGCGATCAGAAAGCGCAGCGGTGGGCGTTCGCCCAGTGCCGGCAGGTCGCTGACCAGTACCTTATACGGGTATGCCCGCTCAGGCAGGCGCAGGTCGCGCATGCCGGGCCCACTCTCGGCAAGCGCGCGAACCTGCTCGGTGGGGTGGCCGTATTCGAATGCCGGGTTGCTGCTCACTGCCCAGAAGCGGATACGCCGGTCTTCTTCGCTGAGCAGGTTGAGCTTGTTGTGCACCTTGGCCCAGTGCTCGGCGGTGCCGTAGCGCTTGAGGGTGGATTCGAGCACGCTGAAGCGGGCGTCCAGCTCGGCTGCGGGCAGCATGTCGAGGCTGCGGTCCACCTGGCGGTACAGCGCGCTGCCGATCAGCATGAACACCAGCAGTGCCACCAGGGTGAACAGCACGGACAGGCGCACGGCGATGGAGTTACGCAACATGGTCATATGCGTCAGGTAAGACGCTTTTGACTGTGTAGGAGCGGCCTTGTGTCGCGAAAGGGGCGCGCAGCGGCCCCGGTGATTTTGCATGCGGCCGAGATTTTGGGGCCGCTACGCGGCCCTTTCGCGACACAAGGCCGCTCCTACAGAGAGCGTGTTCGGTAATCATGCTCAGCAGCACGTGCAGGTCAGTCACGGTTTTCGAGGACATAGCCCATCCCCCGGATGGTGTGCAGCAATTTATTGTCGAACGGCCCATCGAGCTTGGCGCGCAGGCGTTTGATGGCGACTTCGACGACGTTGGCGTCGCTGTCGAAATTGATATCCCAGACCAGCTCGGCGATGGCGGTCTTGGACAGGATTTCGCCTTGGCGCTTTGCCAGCACGCTGAGCAGGGAGAATTCCTTGGCGGTCAGGTCCAGGCGCTGGCCGGCGCGGCTGGCTTTGCGCGCCAGCAGGTCGATGCGCAGGTCGGCCACCTGCACCTGCAAGGGTTCGTGGCTGGTGCTGCGGCGGGTCAGGGCCTGCAACCGGGCGACCAGTTCGAGAAACGAAAACGGCTTGCCGAGGTAATCGTCGGCACCTTCGCGCAGACCATGGATGCGGACCTCGACCCGTTCACGGGCGGTCAGCATGATCACCGGCGTCTGCTTGCGCGCCCGCAGCGCACGCAGCACGCCGTAGCCATCCAGGCCGGGCAGCATCACATCCAGCACGATTACCGCATAGTCGCCCTCAAGCGCCAGGTGCAGGCCATCGATGCCATCGCGTGCCAGGTCCACGGTGAAGCCTTGTTCACTGAGCCCGCGATGCAGGTAGTCGGCGGTTTTCTCTTCGTCTTCGATGATCAGCACACGCATGGTCTTGTCTCAACTGGCGGTCGGCGCGGCAGCGGCCTGGCGGCGGTGGAACAGGCGCTCCAGGGCCAAGTATATGACCGGGGTGGTGAACAGCGTCAGCGCCTGGCTCACCAGCAGCCCACCCACCACCGCGATGCCCAGCGGCTGGCGCAGTTCGGCGCCGGCGCCAAAGCCGAACATCAACGGCACCGCGCCGAGCAGCGCGGCGAGGGTGGTCATGATGATCGGGCGAAAGCGCACCAGGCATGCCTGGTGAATTGCCTGTTCCGGTGACAGACCATGCTGGCGCTGGGCATCGAGGGCAAAATCGATCAGCAGGATGCCGTTTTTCTTGACGATACCGATCAGCAGCACCACCCCGATCAGCCCCATGATGGTGAAGTCCTGGCCCATGGCCCACAGCAGCAACAGCGCGCCGAGGCCGGCCGAGGGCAGGGTGGAGATGATGGTCAGCGGGTGCACGAAGCTTTCGTAGAGCACACCGAGGATGATGTACACCGCCACCAGCGCTGCGAGAATCAGCCACGGCTGGCTCGACAGCGAGCTCTGGAAGGCTTGGGCGGCGCCCTGGAAGTTGCCGCTGATCGAATCGGGCATGCCCATTTCGCGCTGGGTGCGTTCCAGCAGCTGCACCGCATCGCCCAGCGCCACGCCGGGTGCCAGGTTGAACGACAGGTTGGCGGCCGGGAACAGCCCGTCATGGCTGATAGACAGCGGCCCGGTGCTGGGTGCGGCCACATGGGCCAGCGCCGACAACGGCACCATCTCGCCGGTCAGTGGCGAGCGCAGGTAGAAGAAACCGAGGCTTTCGGCCTTGCCCCGTTGCCGTGCGTCCAGCTCGAGGATCACCTTGTACTGGTTGGTATCGGTCTGGAATTCACTGATCTGCCGCTGGCCAAAGGCATCGTATAGCGCCTGGTCGACATCAGTGGTAGTCAGGCCGAAGCGCGCGGCGGCCTGGCGGTCGATGTCGATACGGGTGACGCTGGCGCCCAGTTGCAGGTCGTTGGACAGGTCGCGCAAGGCCGGGCTCTGGCGCAGGCGCTCGGTCAGGCGTTGGGTCCACAGGTTCAGCGCCACGCCGTCGTTGCTCTTGAGCACGTACTGGTATTGGGTACGCGAGGGGCCGGAGCTTAAGTTGATGTCCTGGCCTGCGCGCAGGTAAAGGACGATGCCGGGCACTGTGGCCAGCTTGCTGCGCATGCGGTCGATCCACTCGCTGGCCGACACATCGCGTTCGCCGCGTGGCTTGAGGGCGATCCAGAAGCGGCCGTTGGCGATGGTCTGGTTGCTGCCGGTGACCCCCACCGAATGCGAGAAGGCGCGCACCGCCGGGTCTGCTTCGATGATTTTGGCCAACGCCTGGTGTTTCTCGATCATGGCCGGGTACGACACATCGGCCGCAGCCTCGGTGGTGCCGAGGATGAAGCCTGTGTCCTGCAACGGGAAGAACCCTTTGGGGATGGCCACATAGCCCGCCACCGCCAGCGCCAAGGTGATGCCGAAGATGCCAAGGGTGATGCGCTGGTGCGCCAGCGCCCGGTTCAGGCCTTTTTCGTACCAGCGCACCAGGCGCGGGCCAACGCCATCCTGCGGGCCATGCTGCGGTTTGCCCATGAAAAACGCACTGAGGGTGGGCGCCAGGGTCAGCGACACCAGCACCGAAATCAGGATGGTCGCGGTGGCGGTGAGGGCGAACTCCTTGAATAACCGGCCTACCACGCCGCCCATGAACAGCAGCGGAATGAACGCGGCGACCAGCGAAAAGCTGATCGACACCACGGTGAAGCCAATCTCGCCGGCACCTTTGAGCGCGGCGGTGCGGCTGTCGTCGCCGGCTTCCAGGTGGCGGTGGATGTTCTCCACCACCACGATGGCGTCGTCCACCACAAACCCCACGGCAATGACGATGGCCACCAGGGTGAGGTTGTTGAGGCTGAAACCGAGCACGTACATCAGCGCGCAACTGGCAATCAGCGACACGCCGAGCACGCAGGAGACCACCAGGGTTGCCGACCACTGGCGCAGAAACAGCGCCATTACCCCGATGACCAGCGCCACGGCGATCAACAGCGTCAGTTCGACCTCGTGCAACGAGGCGCGGATGGTCTGGGTGCGGTCTTGCAGCACCGAAACCTCGATGGCCGCCGGCAGCATCTGCTGCAGCCTCGGCAGCGCGGCCATCACCCGGTCGACGGTATCGACGATGTTGGCCCCCGGTTGCCGGAAGATCACCAGGTTAAGCCCGGGTTGCTGGCCGGACCACGCCTTCACGTAGGCGTTTTCGGCACCGTTGATCACCTTGGCCACATCCGCCAGGTACACCGGTGCGCCGTCGCGGTAGCTGACGACCAGTTGCGCGTAGTCCTCGGGGTGGAACAGCTGGTCGTTGGCGGCCAGGGTCGACACGCTGTGCTCGCCGTACAGCGCGCCCTTGGCCAGGTTGAGGCTGGTCTGCTGGCTGGCCAGGCGGATGTCGGCCAGGGTCAGGCCGATGGCGGCGAGCTTTTCGGGTTGCGCCTGCACGCGGATCGCCGGGCGCAACTGGCCGGTGATGTTGATCAAGCCAACCCCGTCGATCTGGCTGAGCTGGCGTGCCAGCAGGGTTTCGGCGTAGTCGCTGAGCTGGTTGCCGGGCATCTGCGCGGAGCTGACCGTGAGGATCAGCACCGGGCTGTCGGCCGGGTTGACCTTGCGCCAGGCCGGCGGGTTGGGCAGGTCACGGGGCAGGCGCGCGGTGGCGGTATTGATCGCCGCCTGGACTTCCTGGGCGGCAGTGTCGATGCTCTTGTCGAGGGTGAACTGCAAGGTCAGGTTGGTCGAGCCCAGGGCGCTGCTGCTGGTCATCTGGGTCATGCCGGGGATGGCACTGAACTGCACTTCCAGCGGTGTCGCCACCGATGAGGCCATGGTTTCCGGGCTGGCACCGGGCAACTGGGCGGTCACCTGGATGGTCGGGAAGTCCGCCTCGGGCAAGGGCGCCACCGGCAGGCGAGGGAAAGCAATCGCGCCCAGCAGTACCAGGGCAAACGTCAGCAACAAGGTGGCGATGGGGTGGTCGATGCACCAGGCTGACAGGCCGTTGCGGGTGTTCATGGCTGAGCCCGTGGGGCGCTGTTGGCACCTGCCGGGCAGGGCTCGCTGGGCTCGACCAGGCTGCCAGGCTTAAGCCGGGACTGGCCGTCGAGCACCAGGCAATCACCGGCCTTCACGCCGTCGATGATGTTCAGGGTGCTGTCCTGGTACAGCACTTTTACCGGCACGCTGGTCACTTTGTCGCCGTCGAGGCGGTAGACGAAGTGCCCATCGATGCTGCGTTGCACCACAGGCGGCGGCACCACCAGGGCGTTGGCCTGCAGGGCGGTGCGCAGGCGCACGGTAACGAGCTGGCCGGGCCACAGGTGGCCGTCCTTGTTATCGAATTCGGCCTTTACTCGCACCGTGCCCGTGGTGGCGGAGACCTGATTGTCGATCAGCGTCAGGTGGCCTTTGCCGAGCAGGCTGCGCTCGCCGTCGGCGTCGATGAAGGCTTCAACCTCGGCGGGAGTGGCGCTGTCGAGCAGGGCGTGCAGCGTAGGCAGGTGTTGTTGGGCGAGGGCAAATTCCACTGCGATGGGGTTGATCTGGGTCACGCTGAACAGGCTGCGGGCATCGCTGCTGCGCACCAGGTTGCCGGGGTCGATGTTGCGGATGCCAACGCGGCCGCTCACCGGCGAGCGGATTTGCGTGTAGCCCAGTTGCACGGCGGCGTTGTCGATGGCGGCCTGGTCCCCTTTGAGGGTGGCCTGCAGCTGCTTGACCAAGGCCTGCTGCTGGTCAAGCGTCTGTTTGGAAACACCGTCGTCGGTGCTCAGCACCTGATAGCGGCGCAGGTTGACGTTGGCCACTTGCAGTTGCGCCTGGGTTTGGCCGAGCTGGGCGCGGGCCTGCTCAAGGCCTGCGCGCAATGCGCGGTCATCGAGGCTGGCGAGCAGGTCGCCCTGCTTGACGGCCTGGCCTTCCTTGACCAGCACCTGGGTCAGTACACCTTCGACCTGCGGGCGCACCTCGACGCTGTGCAGCGACAGTACCGAACCAATGGCGTCGAGGTGACGGGGGACGTCCTGGCGTACTACGCCGATCACCCGCACCGGTATTGCATTGGCCGCCATCTTGGGTGGCTGGTGGCCGAGCTTGGTGCTCAACCACCATGAGCCGGCGCACAGCCCGGCGATGATCAGCGCAAGCAACAGCAAAAGGGGCAGGCGTCGAGACATAGGTTGGGCCAATCACCGGCAGAGGAGAGGGTGTGTATAGCGTAGGCATCAGGTCGCCAGCGTGACCGCTGGCTGACAGCGTTGTCAGTTTCACTTTCGATAGCGTCAGAACAGGCAGCCTGACTCGTCTGTGTAGGAGCGGCCTTGTGTCGCGAAAGGGGTGCGTAGCAGCCCCGGCGATATTAGTTTGAAGCACGAATCGTGGGGGCGCTACGCACCCCTTTCGCGACACAAGGCCGCTCCTACAAGACCTCCGTTAAAACCCGATGAATGCGTAGTACAGCGGCGCTTCGGCGCTGACGTGCACCCCGTAAGGCTGTACCTGTGTGCTCAGCGCGGCGTCCTCGATGTGCAGCGCCCAGGCGCCTGCTGCATTCGTGGGCACTTCTTGCAAGCACCCCGCAAAAGCCTGCATGTCCGGCAGCCAGGCAGTAAAACCGTTGCCCTTGAGGGCGCTGGTGGTAATGCCCAACGCCTGGCAGATGGCAACCTTGCTGGCGATATCGTCGCGGTCGGCCTGGCGTGAGGCCTCGATCAACGCCTTGAGCTCGGCATCCTGCAACTGCCCGCCGACAATCAGCGCCGGGCCTTGCGCCCAGGCCTCGCTCGGGCAGTCCTTGGCCTCGGGACGCAGCGGCAGGTGTGGGTTGATCTCGGCCGGGTAGATGCGGCACACCAATGGGCGGTTGTCATAGATGAGGCAGCGGTCATCTGCGTCGAGGTTGCGACAGCGCCCTGGGTTGAAGGCCGCGAATGTTACCGACACGCGCAGTTCGCCGCTGCCGCAGGCTACCGGGTGGGAGCGGCGCAGCACGTGCTCGCGCTGCTCGGCCGGCATGCCTGGGCCTTCATTGATGAAACCTTCGACCAGCACGATGACCTGGCCGCCGGATTGCGCCCATTGGCGCGCTTCGGTGAGGGTCAGCGGAACATGATGGCCGGTGCAGCACTTGCCGCACCCGGTACAACTGAAACGAATGCTGGCGCTCACCGTTTGCCTGCGTCCCACTCACTGACGAAAGCCTGCTGGCGCTGGCGGTCGTACAGGCACAGCTCGGTGCCGGTGCGGTTGTTCATGTGTTTTTGCGGGTAGACGCCTTCGACCAGCAATGCGCTGTAGCCGACGCGGTCATCGAACTCGGCAGGTTTGCCCAAGGCGTGGGCGTTTTTGAACTGGCTGGCGCTGAGGCAGGCCTTGAGCATGTGCTGGCGCTGGTCGTTCCAGGCTTGGGTGCTGGAGGCGTGGGCTGCGCCACTGACCAGCGCACAGGCGGTCAGCAAGAAGGCGAGAGGTTTCATGGGCGGTGTGCCATTGAGCAGCGGAGGGGTGGAAATTATGCCCGAAGACGCCCCGACATCAAGCCGGGGAGTTTGTCGCCGGATATATCAGCGCTCGGCGAAGACCACTGCGCGGGCCGCCACCACCAGGCAGTCGGTCAGCTCTGGCGAGGAGAACTTGGTCAGGATGGCGTTGGCGCCGGCGGTCTTGGCCTTGTCGCTGCTCATGGTGCTGTCCAGCGAGGTGTGCAAAAGAATGTACAGGTGCTGGAAGTCCGGGGTTTCGCGCAGCGTGCGGGTAAAGGCGAAGCCGTCCATCTCGGACATTTCGATGTCGGAGACGAGGATGTTGATTTCGCGCTCGGTGCCTTGCAGGTCCAGCAGGACGTTGATCGCCTCTTTGGCGCTGCGCGCAGTGTGGCATTCGATGCCAAGGTGGCGCAGGGTGTGGATCGACTGTTGCAGCGCCACCTGGCTGTCGTCGACCACCAGAATATTGGCCGCGGCCAGCAGGCTTGCGTCTTCTTCGCTGAGTGCACCCGGCAGCACTTCGTGGGCCGGCGGGGTAATGCCGTGAATCACTTTTTCGATGTCCAGCACTTGCACCAGGGTGTTGTCGACCCGGGTCACGCCGGTGATGAACGAACGGTTGCCCGAGCCGAACGGGGGCGGTTTGATGTCGGTGCTCAGGCAATGAATGATGCGGCTGACGGCTTGCACATGCAGGCCTTGTCGCGAGCGGCTGATCTCGGTGACGATCAGGCAGCCGCCGTTGGGGTCGGCCAGGGGCTGTTCGCCGATGGCGCGGGACAGGTCGATGACCGACAGCGAGTTGCCGCGCAGGGTGGCCACGCCTTTTACGTGCGGGTGCGCTTCGGGCAGCTTGGTCAGTGGCGGGCAGGGGATGATTTCGCTGACCTTGAGCAAGTTGATTGCCATCAGCTTGCCGCTGCGCAGGGTGAAGAGCAGCAGGGACAACGCGTCCGCGCGGGCATTTTGCGTGGCCATGGGCGACCTTCGGTATGGAAATTACGGGGAGGATGCCGGGTTATCGGCCTGGGGGCGAGGGGCTTTAGCACGGTTTGTGTCAGATCATGTAAAGCGGGGCCGCTACGCGCCCCAATCGCAGGCTGTCGCCAGCTCCCACGCAGGCCCTGCTCAACCGCAACATTGCTGGATTGGACCCAATCCTGTGGGAAATGACAGAGAGTTGTGGCGAGCGGGCTTGTCCCGCGTTGGGCTGCGCAGCAGCCCT